>CAACVI010000001.1:300000-505962 GCA_900659855.1 Candidatus Desulfarcum epimagneticum | reverse complement strand
GTAGTATGCCTCAATTAAAAATAAGCGCCGCAACGCCGCAGATCGAATTTTTTACGACGCCATCAAATCTGTCGATGCATAAATGATCGTTTTGGCACATGATTTAAATAATCTAAAAACACATGTTTTTGTTCAAAATAATCAGAAAAAACTTGCGCGCATAATTTGGCGATCAGCGCCCCCATTTAGGGCCAATTCAGGGTCATTAAACGCTGGGATTCCCTTGTCCACCCAAGGTCCATATCTCGCGCCCGGTCTTGAGTATCTTCTTGTGGATATTTACGTCATCAACGCCCTCGGCTTCGGCGATTGAGAGGAACTCAGCGACGTCCTCGGGGCTTCCGTCACAAAACCCAATGGGACGGGTATTATTGGGCTGATTGACTTGAACCTTGAACTCACCGCGGTCCCAGCGTGTCTGCGTAGAATTGTCGTATAGATAAATCATATGGTTGATGTGCCTCCTGATGATTAGATGGACGAGTCCAATGAATGACAGCATCGTAAAAAATGATGGGACAGCGTCGTAAAAAATTCGAGATACAAAGCGTAGCGGTTATTTTTTTACGATGCTGTCACTTGTGGCTCATCCGGTTTTTGCGTGCCCGATGGTTCAAAAAGTGTGGACACTCTGGTTTACTCTTCTTGATAACGACCAGGAAATCAAGGAGGGAACCATCATGTCCACATTCTTTTGTATCATGGATTCAGTATCGTTGGCTATCGTTATTTGCGTGCGTTATTCACAAATGGGTCATTTTTTCAAGATAGGAAATTGGGACGGACGGAAATTGGAGGAAATTGGGGAAATTGGGACAGGCAAATAAAGCTTAAAAATAAAAACCGGAAATATTTTTTGTTAAACGGACGGGTAGGCGCCTCGCATGGTATGCGATTTAAAAATTTCGTATAAAAAGGGCCGGCGTTTTGAAGATGAAAACGCGGTCATCGTGAAGATTCAGACTGAAATTTCTGACGATTCCTGAGATGGAAAGAAAACAAGAAAACGATAACCATTCACGGGTTTGAAATGGTGAATATATGATAACCCACCGAACTGTAAACGTTTAGAGGGTATCGGATATGCAAGGCGCCGGGCCTGCGGGCGTACTATTGCACTTCAAAGGACCGGTAACGCGGCAAATACGGCTCCCTGTTGTAGAATGCCACATTATATTTAACCAAGCGTAGAAAATTTGGGACAGACAAATAAAGCTTGTCAGGCCGCACGCCACGGTCTGATGATATACTCAGCTTCAGATGTGGCGACGATATCGCCTGACTCGTCCCTAATTTCCGCGCTCAACCGCCATGTGGCTTCCGCGCCATCAGACAAGAGGCGCTTCAATCGAATCGCTTCTCGTTCCCCAAATAATGTTTCCGCGATGATGGCCGTACGCGCCGGTTTCAGGAATTCAATCGACACGGAGCGAACCGCTCCGTAAAAGTTTTCAAGGTCAGTCCCTAAAACTGCGACTCCTGCTATCCCGCCTAAAACCTCGGCGGCCGCCCACTGGACCGCGGCATGAACCGTATTCATATGATTTCCAGTCCGCTCATTTAACGGCATACGACATCGATAGACGCCGTTTTCAGCAGACTCAACAATCAGACCGGCGTACTCGTACAGAGGAGCGGAGCGTCGCCAAAATTCCTGAATGACTTGTTTGCCAATCGCCATCGTTTATCTCCATTTGGCCTGCTCAAAAAGGGAACGGGCGAATAATATGGCCGCGCTGACCCGCGAGCGCAGTCAGGCCAAGTTCCTTGTTTTGGCAAGATGTTTGCAATTCCATGTTAACAGAAAATCTATTCCATTAACCGCTCAAATGGCAATATGCAAGGCATCTTCACCAAACTGTTTCGGAACCGCGTCATTCCGCACAAGAGCCTCGGCAACCAGAACAGCTTCATCTGCCCTGTTTATACAACGCTTAGACCCGGTTTTGCAACAAAAGATATCCGGCGGCCGACGACAGATCAGACTTTCCACAACCCCCTCAAAACCCAAAAACCGCCGCGGCGTTTTTCCCCAAAATAGCCTCCATAGCGTCTTTTTGAAGGCCCGATTCAGCCATTTCGTTGAAATACCGCCGGGGATGAATAAGGGGATAATCGCTGCCGAAGAGTATCTTCTCAGGCCCGACAATTCCCGCGGCGGTGGGGTAGATGGCGGGGTCGTACAGAAACGGGGAGGCGGCGGTGTCGAAAAAGACGTTTTTTAAAACCGACTTGACCTCTTTTTTTAAAAGATGGAAGAAAAAAACGCCCCCGCCCCAGTGGGCCAGGACCATGCGATTTTCGGGAAAGCGTTTTAAAAACCGGTAAATTCCCCCCAGGGTGTTGGGGGCCTTTCCGGGATACACATGCCCCAGGGGCTCGTTGGCGTGGATCAGAACCGGCGCGTTTCGCTCCCGGCACAGGTCCATGATCGGCGCCATCGCATCGGCCGAGGCCCCGTCCATGTCCGACTCGTAAAACGCCAGCTCCCCGATGCCCGAAAGACCGGCGTCCAGACACCGCCGCGCCTCGGACGGCGCCTCCGGGCTGGAGGGATCAAAGCATCCCAGGCCGATGAGGCGGCCGGGATGCCGGGCCGCGGCCTCCATGATATAGTCGTTGTGGCGCCTGAAAACCTCCGGGGAGCGCCAGGGGAACCCGAAAACCACCGACCGGTCCACCCCCTGCTCATCCATGCGCCGGATGAGGTCCCGGGCCCCGCGAAGTTTGGATTTTTCCGATTCATACAAAAGTTTAAACGCGCTTTCCGAGGCAAAATACTTTTCCCGGGCGTCGCGAATCTCAGGCGGGAAAATATGGGTGTGGCAGTCGATGATCATGGTTTTAAAATTCCTCTCGTGTCTTCAGGATTCCGGGGATTTAAGTTTGACGCCATTTTCACCACCTCCCTCCCATGCTTTTCATAGATGGCGTCCACAGCCCGGTCCAGCTTTTCCCACGCGCGGCGCTCGTCCCGGCCGGCCGGGAAAAGCTCCATCTGGACCGGGGCGTTTTCGGCCACAAAGCCCGACGCCGACACCCCGATGAGGCGGGCCTTTTGGGACAGGGGATAATGTTGAAGGAGCCGGGACGATTCTGTGAAGATATCCCGGGAAGACTGGACGGGCGCGGGCAGGGAACGGGACCGGGTGACCAGGGTGAAATCCGCGTGTTTGATTTTAATGGAGACGGTTTTGGCCTTGACCTTGAGCCTTCTCAGCTCCCGGGCCAGGTCCCCCGACTGTTTGAGCAGACAGGCGTTTAAAACGCCCAGGTCGGCGGTGTCCTCCATGAGGGTCTTTTCCGCGCTGACCGACTTGGGAAATCGATGGGGCTTCACGGGCGAGGGGTCCAGGCAGCGGGACAGCGCCTCCAGCCGGGCGCCGGCCTTTCCCATCTTTTTCTCCAGGGTTTTTCCCGGGAGCTTCCCGATATCCCCCAAAAAAACCGCCCCCAGGGCCTTTAAACGTTTCCGGGTCTCGCGGCCCACCCCGGGAACTTTTTCAAGGGGAAGGGTTTGAATAAACTCCAGGGATTTTTCCCGGGGCACCAGGGTCAGGCCGTCGGGCTTTTCAAGGTCTGAGGCGATCTTGGCCAGGAACTTGTTTTCCGCCACCCCCACCGAGCAGGTCAGGCCCAGCTCCTTTTCAACGGCGGATTTGACCTCAGCCGCCATGTCCTTCGGGGTCCCGAAAAGCCGCCGGCACCCGGCCGCGTCCACATACGCCTCGTCGATGGACGCCGCCTCCACCAGGGGAGAGAAACGGTTTAAAATGGCCATGACTTTGCGGGACACCTCTTTGTAGCGGCGCATCCGGGGGGGAAGGATCACAGCCTGCGGACATTTTTCCCGGGCCATGAAAATGGGCATGGCCGAATGAACCCCGAAACGGCGGGCCTCGTAGCTCGCGGCGGCCACCACGCTTCGTTTTGACAGCCCCCCCACGATGAGGGGCAGCCCCTTGAGCGCGGGGTTGTCCAGACGCTCCACAGAGGCGTAAAAGGCGTCCATGTCAATGTGAAGAATCATTTTCGATCCGTTTGAAGAAAAAGGGGTTGCTTTGAAACGCCAGTATGTTATGGGGTCTGGTTATGGAAAAAAACGCGGAAATCACGATCCTTTACGAAATCGCCGAGGCGCTCAACGCCCGGTTCGGCCTTAAAAAATCCCTTTACAAAACCATGGAGATCCTGTCCTCCTCCATGAACATGGAAAGGGGAACCATAACAATTTTCGACTCCCTTCGCAACGAAATAAATATCCAGGTGGCCCACGGTCTTTCGGAAAAAACCATCCAGTCGGTCAAGTACAAGCCCGGTGAGGGCGTCACCGGAAAGGTGATTGAAACCGGCCGGGCCATCGTCATTCCCAAGATCAGCCAGGAGCCTCTTTTTTTAAACCGCGCCTCTTCCCGGGGGATCAAAGACCGGATGGAGACCTCCTACCTGTGCGTGCCCATCAAAAAAGGAGAGCGGGTCATCGGGACCTTGAGCGTGGACAAACCCTACGAGGACGCCTGCTCCCTTGAGACCGGGGAAAAGCTTCTGTCCGTCATCGCCACCATGATCGCCCGGCATGTCATTCACCTCGAGATGGCCATTCTGGAGAAAAAAAAGCTCAGGGACGAAAACAAACGCCTGCGAAACGAGCTGAAAAAAAACTACCGCATCACCAATATCATCGGGTCCAGCAACAAGATGAGAGAGGTTTTCCAGATGATCTCCCAGGTCTGCGGCTCCAACGCCACGGTCCTGATCCGGGGGGAAAGCGGCACCGGAAAGGAGCTGGCCGCCAACTCCATTCACTACAACAGCCCCCGGTCGAAAAAACCCTTTGTGAAGATCAACTGCGCGGCCCTTCCCGCAAACCTCATCGAAAGCGAGCTTTTCGGCCACGAAAAAGGGGCCTTCACCGGCGCGGTGAAACGAAAGCCCGGTAAATTCGATCTGGCGAACAAAGGAACGGTGTTCCTGGACGAAATCGGCTCCATCAGCCCCGATGTCCAGGCCAAACTTTTGAGATTTTTGCAGGAAAAGGAATTTGAGCGGGTCGGGGGCGAAAAAACCATCCGGGTGGATGTCCGGATCGTCGCGGCCACCAATAAGAACCTGGAGGACGCGGTGGAAAACGAGACCTTCCGGGGGGATTTGTATTACCGCCTAAATGTGTTTCCCATCTACATGCCCCCTTTAAGGGAGCGAAAAACCGACATCCTGCTTTTGGCGGACCATTTCCTGGAAAAATACGCGCTGGAAAACCACAAGGACGTGAGGCGTTTTTCCACCCCGGCCATCGACATGCTCATGGACTACCACTGGCCCGGAAACGTCCGGGAGCTGGAAAACTGCATCGAGCGCGCCGTTTTGGTGTGCGAGCGAAACGTCATCCAGGCCCTGGACCTGCCCCCCACCCTTCAGACCCCCAAAGAATCCGGCGCCCTGACCCATCTTTCCCTGGAGGAGGCCGTGGCCGGACTGGAGATCGAGATGATCACCGACGCGCTCAAAAGCGCCCGGGGAAACATGAAAAAGGCGGCGGGCCTGCTCGGGACCACGGTGAGAAAATTCTCCTACAAGGCCCAAAAGCACGGCGTGGACCCCAAAACGCGCCGCCGCCCAAACGAGCCGACGCCCCGGCCGGAATCCTGAGCGGACCCGGCCGAACGGGGCGAACAGGGCGTCACGTCCGGTCTTTTTCCATTGCCCGCAATACCTTTTTGTCTATTTTTCCCACCGCCGTCAGGGGAATTTCGTCCACGATTTCAATGAGCTTGGGCGTCTCGTAGGCCGCCAGCGTTTCCCCGGCATATCGAAGGATGTCATCCTTGAGATCGTTTTCATCCCCTGTGAAGGACGGCGCCGGCTGGACAAAGGCCTTGACAAACTCCGATCCCGGGCGATCCGGATTTTCGACTCCGATGAGCGCGGTCATGGCCGCTCCCGGATGCCCTGAGAGGGTCTCCTCCACCTTGCTTGAAAAAACCTTGAACCCGCCCACAATAATCATGTCCTTTGTCCGGTCCACGATCCGGATGTATCCGTCACTGTCCATGATTCCCACATCCCCGGTTCGCATATATCCGTCTTTGTCTATGGCGTTTTGGGTTTCCTCGGGCTTGTTGAGGTATCCCTTCATCACCAGCGGGCCTTTCATGCAAATCTCCCCGGGCTCTCCCAGGGGAACCTCCTCGCCGGTGGACGGGTCCGCCAGTTTGCACTCGGTGTTCAAAAAAGGCATGCCCACCGAACCGAGCTTCTTCACCCCCAAAGATGGATTCATGGCGGACACGGGGGATGTCTCGGTCATTCCATACAGCTCCAGTATCTTTCCCTTCCCGATCACCTCCTCCAGCTCCTTTTGAGATTCCAGGGGAAAGGGGGCGGCGGCGGAGAGGCATGTCTCAAGGGCTGAATGATCCAGCGCCCTGAATGTTTCATCGGCCATAAGAATCTGGTAAAGAGACGGGACATTGACCATAACGGAGGGCCGGTATTTTTTGATTTCCCGGCAGATATGACCCGTGTCCCTGGGGTTGGGAATCAGCGCCTGGGTCCATCCGAAATAAAGGGCGCACTGGCACACCGCGGTCCCGGCCACGTGGAACATGGGAAACCCGGAGACCAGGGTTCCCTTTCCCTTTTCCCACCCCAGCCACCTGGACAGGGCCATGATATTGTGGGCCACATTCCGCTGGGTCAGCATGGCCCCCTTGGCCGGTCCGGTGGTTCCCCCGGTATAGTAAATCCAGCCCAGGTCGTCCGGGGCCGTTTTCACATCCGGCGCAGGGGCAAAACGGCCCCCCAGAACATCTTTGTGAAAATCCAGAACCTTTTTCCCGGAAAGGGGGCCGATCTTTCCCGAGGGGACTTTTTTCAAAACCCGGGCAAGGGTCTGTTTCCACCTGGGCAAAAAACCCAGAACGCCGGTGGCCACAATCAGCTCAACCCCGGGCATGTCCGGGGCGATTTTGGCGATCTGCCCTTCGAAAACGGCGTCAAGGGTGACCAGGGCCGTCCGCTTTCCCTGGCTCGCCAGGTCGTTGAGCTGATATTTGATCTGATCGGCGGACAGAAGAGGCGAGACGCCGGACACCACGCATCCCGCCCTCAGCGCCCCGATGATGGAAATGGGGTACTCCGGAATGTTGGGCAGGTTGATTCCCACCACATCGCCCTTTTCAAACCCGTTTTCCATCAGCATACCGGCGAACCGGCCGGCGTATGAATCCAGCTCCCTGAATGTCATTTCCATGCCCAGAAAGCCAAACGCCGTTTTATCCGGAAACGCTTGAAAGGTTTCCCTGACCATCTCCACATAAGTGGTCTCAAACTCTTCCGGCGCCAAATCGTCGAGCCCCGGGTCCCAATTTTTTTTCCAGAATCTTTCCGAATACACGCCTCTCTCCTTTCCCCGGGAGACGCGGAAAAACGCCCGCCGGGCCAAAATCCGGAACAAAGCCCTAAGATAAATTTATTTTATGAACGGAATTTGAATGTATTTATGTCGAAAAGCCGCCGGAATGTCAATAAAAAACATGGCGCGGGCGAGACAAATGTCTGAAGAAGGGAAGGAAAGGGCCTTCGGGAAGGAGGGGGACGGGTCCCGCCTCCCCTTCCCGAAGGCATGGAATCACATTTCGATGGAGCACGATTTAATAGGAATGGGTCCCCAAAATCAGGTCCAGACCGAATTTTTTCTCCAGCGTGATTTTAAGGTCGTCGAAATCAATGGGGCAGTCCGCCGTCTCCATGGCCATCTTGACACAGGTGCCCAGGTGAACGGCGTCCAGGGGCCGATCCAGATTGTTCGTCACCTCGGTCAGCAGTTTGACCCTTGGGACCGCGATGCCGGGGCAATCTCCGCAATCGGTCATGGCCGCCAGCTCAATCTCCTCGTGCCGGGCAAACTCCCCGTTTTTCTCCGCGATTCCCTTGTAACATTTCGCGCAGGCGATGCACGAGTGATCCTTGACCTTTTTGCAGTACAGTATGGCGATTTTGGACATTCGCTTTCTCCTTTTTCCTGTTCTTCGAAAAACCCTCAAAACAGTGTTGGGTTTATATATCGTAATACAGGTAAAACTCATGGGGATGGGGCCTGAGCCTCACCTCCACCGCCTCGTTCTCGGTTTTGTACTCAATCCATGTGTCGATGAGGTCCTGGGTGAACACGTCCCCCTTCATGAGAAATTCGCGGTCCGCGTCCAGCGCGTCCAGCGCCTCCTCCAAAGAGCCCGGGGCCGATTCCAGCCCGGAAAGCTCCTCGGGGGGCAGATCGTAGATGTTTTTGTCCAGCGGATCGCCCGGGTCGATCTTGTTTTCGATGCCGTCCAGGGCCGCCATGAGAACGGCGGAAAAGGCCAGGTAGCCGTTGCAGGACGGGTCCGGGGTGCGGAACTCGATGCGTTTGGCCTTGGGGGACGAGGAGTACATGGGAATCCGGACGGCGGCGCTTCGGTTCCGGCTGGAGTACGCCAGGTTCACGGGCGCCTCAAAACCCGGCACCAGGCGCTTGTACGAATTGGTGGTGGGATTGGTGAAGGCGCAAAGGGCCTTGCAGTGTTTCAGGATGCCGCCGATGGCGTAAAGGGCCTCTTTGGACACCCCGGCGTACTCCTGACCCGCGAAAACCGGGTCGCCGTCTTTCCATATGCTCAAATGGGTGTGCATGCCGGTTCCGTTGTCCTGGAAAATCGGCTTGGGCATAAAGGTCACGGTGTGGTTGTGCTTGTAGGCCACGTTTTTGAGCACATATTTGAACCACATGAGCTGGTCCCCCATCTCAAGCAGGGGTTTGAAGCGCATGTCGATCTCGCCCTGGCCCGCCGTGGCCACCTCGTGGTGCTGGCATTCCACATCGATCCCCAAAGACTCCAGGGTCAAAAGCATCTCGGTTCGAATGTCCTGGAATTTGTCCATGGGGGGAACCGGGAAATAGCCCTCTTTCGGCCGGGGCTTGTATCCCAGGTTGGGAAACTCTTCCCGGCCCGTGTTCCAGGAGGCCTCCAGGGAGTCGATCTCATAAAAGGCCCGGTTCTTTGAGGACTCGAAGCGAATGTCGTCAAAAATAAAAAACTCGGCCTCGGGCCCCACGTAGGCCACGTCGCCGATTCCCGAGCTTTTTAAATGGGCCTCGGCCTTTTTGGCCACAAACCGGGGATCCCGGGTGTAGGCCTCCCGGGTCAGGGGATCGGCGATGTCGCCGATGAGGACCAGGGTCGGGACCTCGAAAAACGGATCGATTTTCGCGGTGGAGGGGTCCGGGATCACCAGCATGTCGCTGGCGTTGATGGGCTGCCAGCCCCGGATGCTGGAGCCGTCGAATCCGAATCCGTCCTCAAAGCTGTCCTCCGAAATCTCACTGATGGGCACGGTGAAATGCTGCCACACACCCGGAAAATCCAGGAAACGGATGTCGGCCACTTTGGCCCCTTTTTCTTTTGCCAGCTCAAGCGCTTTTTTGATTTCCATGATGTTTTTCTCCTCTTTAATATTGATAAAATCGCAAAAAACGGATCAAACGGCATCGTAAAAATTCGATATACAAGGCGTGGCGATTATTTTTAATTGAGGCAACGCCGTAGATCGGATTTTTTACGATGTCGTCAAATATTTAAATGGCGTCTTCGCCCCTCTCCCCGGTCCTGACCCGAATGGCGCCTTCCACCGGGATAATGAATATTTTGCCGTCTCCTATTTTTCCCATGTTGGCGGCGCTCGCGATCTGGTCCGCGATCCTTTCCGCCATCTCGTCCGGCGCCACGATCTCAATTTTTAATTTGGGAATGAAATCCACCGCGTACTCGGCGCCGCGGTATATTTCCTTATGCCCCTTCTGCCTGCCGTATCCCTTGACTTCGGAGATGGTCATCCCCTGGATTCCCATCTCCGTGAGCGCCTCTTTGACGTCGTCAAGCTTGAACGGCTTGATAATGGCCTCCACTTTTTTCATTTTTTAAACCTCCGCTAAAAATCAATCTATTATATAAACGCTTCATGACAGCGCTTAAAGCTCAAAGGCCCTCTCGCCGTGAAGCGCGTTGTCAAGCCCTTGTATTTCATCGCTTTTTTCCACCCTCAATCCACCTGTGATGATTTGGGTCAAAAACGCCGCCGCAAGGGTGGCGACGGCCGAAAACGCCGCCGTGGCCGCAATGGACACGATCTGGATCCAGAGCTGCCGGGGATTTCCATAAAAAAGGCCGGCGGCCCCCTCGCTCACCCGGGGATCCGCGAAAAGACCCACCGCCAGCGCCCCCCATACCCCGCACAGGCCGTGGACCCCGAAGGCGTCCAGGGAGTCGTCGTAGCCCAGCTTGTGTTTCAGGGTGGAAACGCTGTAAAATCCGATGAGCCCCGACACCATGCCGATGACGATGGAGGCGGGCAGATTCACGAACCCCGAGGCCGGGGTGATGGCCACCAGACCGGCCACCACGCCCGAGGCGATTCCCAGGGCCGTGGGTTTTTTGGTGACCGTCCATTCGGCGATCATCCATGCAAGGCCCCCCATGGCCGCGGACGTGTTGGTCACCAGGAAGGCCATCCCGGCCAGACCGTTGGCCGCGAGGCCGCTTCCGGCGTTGAACCCGAACCATCCAAACCACAAAAGGGCCGCGCCCAGGGAGGTGAGGGCGATGCTGGACGGGAACATGGCCTGCTCGCCGTACCCCAGGCGTTTTCCCAGAATCAGCGCCATCACCAGACCCGCCACACCCGCGTTAATATGAACCACATTTCCGCCCGCAAAGTCAAGGGCGCCCATTTCTCCCATCCAGCCGCCGCCCCAGGCCCAGTGGGCGACGGGGCAGTAAACCAGCGTGACCCACAGAACGGTGAACACCATCCAGGACGAAAATTTCATCCGGTCCACCACCGCCCCCAGCACCAGGGCCGCCGTGATGCAGGCGAAGGTCATCTGGAACAAAATGAACACCAGTGAGGGAATGGTCCCGGACACGCTGTCCACGCCGATTCCGTTCAAAAACAGATGACTCGCCCCCCCGATGATTCCGCCCAGGTCCGGGCCGAACGCCAGGGTGTAGCCCCAGGAAACCCACACCACGCTGGTCGCGCAGTAGGCCGCGAAGGTCATGGCGATGGTGTTGAGCAGGTTTTTGGACCGCGACATGCCGCCGTAAAAAAGCGCCAGGCCGGCCGGCGTCATCATCATCACCATGGCCGTGGCCACGATCATCCAGGCCGTGTCCCCGGAGTCCAGGACGCCTTCACCGGCGAAAGCCGGAGACGCCCACGCGGCCCACAACAAGGCGCCCAGACCCGCGCCTTTGATTTTGGAAACTGTTTTGCTCATGATTATTTCTCCTTATCCTGTCATCCAAATTTTTCATAAAGTCCGGATGGCTCCGGCGGCCTCCCTTTTTTCCCGGACGGCGCGCGATATCTCTTCCGCGATCCGCTCCTCATCCCCGGGGGCGTCGGCCTTTTCCCCATCAAAATTCCGCACATAAAACACATCAAAGACTTTTTCCACCTTCCGGCCGATTTTCGCCACCCACACGTCCAGACCGGATCTGAAAAGCGCGTCCGTGATGCAAAAAAGAAGACCGCTGAAAGACCCGGTCACCACCTCGACGATGGTGAAAAAATCAGAGGCGGAGTTGTCCACCACCACCTTCACATCCTCCCCGGAAGGCCAGGGCCGCTCCGGCGGATACGCCCGGCGTCTTTTTTCCAGGGCCGCCCCCAGGTCCAGGTCCCCGGACAGGGCCCGCTGAAGGTCTTTTTTCGCCTTGTCCCACTTGTCGTTTTCAAAAATAATGTCCGGGGGCGGCTGGACTTTGAACACGTCCAGCGCCACGCCGTTCTGCCAGGTAAAGGCCGCGGCCTCGAGTATTTCCATTCCGTTCACGGCAAACACCCCGGCGATGGCCGCCATGAGCCCGGGCCGGTCTTTGGCGCAGATGGTGACGGTCCTGACGGCGCTCCTTCTCCCCCCCGCCACCTCCCAGTCGAAGTCTTCGGCGCCCATGCGGCGAAACAGCGCCATGTGCCGGCGAATGTCGTCGGGCCTGACGCGCAAAAGGTACCGGGGCGACATGGCCTCAATTAAAAAATCCAGGTCTTTGAGTTCCGGAGAGACGGCTGCGGTTTCCGATATCTCCCGCTTCTTTTTTTTGACCAGGCTGTCCGCCCGCTCCGAGGCCAGGCTTCCTTTTTCCAGCATTTTTAAAATTTTGAAGACCAGCTCCTTCATCAGCGAGTGGTTCCATTCGTTCCAGGCGTTGGGGCCCGTGGCCGCCGCGTCTCCCACCGAAAGCAGGTAGAGCATTTTGAGCCGGGCCACGGTCTTGATTTTCCGGGCGCACGACAAAACCGTGGGCTCGTCGTTGATGTCCCGCCTGGAGGAGACCTTGGGCAAAAGCAGGTGCCGCTTGACCAGAAAGACCACCGTGTCCACGTCCTTTTGGGAAAATCCCCTTGGAGTCAGGATGTCCCGGGCCATGTCCGCCCCCCTCGCCGAATGGCCGCCCTCAAGGCTGCCTTTCCCGATGTCGTGAAGCAGCGCGGCCCACAGAAGCAGGCGTTTCTTTTTCAGGGACTTGTAAAAAATCGCGCATAAATCGCACCCGGTCGCGTCTTTTGGGGACCCGAAATTCCGGATGATTTCGACCGCGCGCAGCAGATGCTTGTCCACCGGGTACAAATGATAGGAATCGTACTGAATCCGATTGGCAATCCCGGCCATCTCGGGAATGAATTTGACCAGGAAACCGGCGTCGAGCATTTCGTTTAACACATTGAATTTCTGGTTGGGCGCCATCAGTATTTTTTCAAATGACTCCAGCGCCCGCTTTGAAAAACGAAATTTTTCATCCACCCGGTATAAAAACTCGCCCACCAGACGCCATGATTCCACGGACAGGGGGATATTGAGCGCGACGCTTTGCTCAAAAATTTTCATCATCAAAAAAGGCGATTTCAAAACCGCCTCCGGTGAGACGAAATCCAGCCTTCCCTTTTCGGCTTTAAGCCCCCGGGGCATCAGGATTTTCCCCGGCCGGCGGCCTTTTTTCACAAACTCGCAAATGCCCGGCTCGTCCATAAACGCGAGGAAGGCCCGCTTGATCCATTCCATGTGGCCGTGAAGCTCGGCCAGAAATATCTCAACGGGCTTGAGGCCCCCTCTTTTTTTGACTTTCAAAATCCCCGACATTTTAATCTGGTCCTCAAAGAGCAGGCGGTCGTTTTTCTTGCCGCTCAAATGATGCAGATGGTTCCGGGCGCTCCAGATAAACCGGAGGGCTTTTTCAAGCGTGATGAATTCGTTGTGGGACAAAAAACCCTCAAACACCAGATCCCGGGGCCGGACCACGTTGGCGGCGACCCGCGAGACCCACAGCATGGTGTGGTAGTCCCTCAGCCCTCCCCGGCCCTCCTTGAGGTGGGGCTCCAGCAGATAGCTGGAATCGCCGAAACGCTTGTGGCGCTCCAGGTTTCTTTCCACGATCCGCGTGATGATCTGTTTTTTATTTTTTCGGTAAAGGCGCTTCCTTAAGACTTCGGTCAGCTCCACGTACAGACGGGACATGCCGCAGATGAAACGGGCGTCGAGCATGGCGGTGAGCGTGGCGACATCCTTTTTCGCGTCCTCAACGCAGTCCTTGAGCGCCCGCGTGGCGTGCCCCACCTCCACCCCCATGTCCCACAGGGGAAGGATGAATTCCCGGACCAGATCCTCAGCGCCCGGCGGGATGGTCTTTTCAAAAAGAAACAAAAGATCAATGTCGGACATCAGGCACTGCTCCTGCCTGCCGTAGCCTCCCAGGGCCAGGATGGCGCAGGGGTTTTTCTGGATATCCATCAAAAGCCCGGCCCGGCTGTTTTCAAAGCGCTCCTGAAAATACCGGTCAAACAAAGACGACAGATCAATCAAAAAATTCGGGGCCCTGTTTTTCAAAAACCGGTCAAACAGCTCTTGACGGGCCTTCTCCAGATGGACTTCCGGGGGCGTGATTTCCGTTTGGGTCGCGGGCTTCATTCCTGAATTCATCCTTTGATATTGAAAATGTTTCGTTTCGCGCCGGCGGCGTGTCCGGTTTCCCGCCGGTCGTCATCTATGCTGACTGCTTGCTTATATATGTATGCAAAAACGGCGCCATGATGGTCGATTTATTGTTTTTTATTTAAATTCAAATTGTTGTGATTTTTTTGTTGAAATCGAACCAAGTCGCAATTAAATACATTTTTGTTATTTTTAACTCCTCTATATTACAAAAATGTAATCCATGTCAAGAAAACCCCGCGTTAAAAATTTTTTCCGGTTCCCGCCAAACCGAAACCGTTGACTCTTTTTCCGTATTCGGTTAAAGTTGATGGCGTCGTAAAAAAATCGATCTACGGCGTTGCAGCGCTTATTTTTAATCGAGGCATACTACATGTATTGCCTCGATTAAAAATAACCCCTACGCCTTGTATATCGAATTTTTAACTTAGCCATCCCAAGCTTTTTTACGAGTTTATCAAAGTTTAGACAGGGTTTATTGAGCCGGCCCCAAACCCAACAAACTCTATAAACTCAACAAACCCAACTTCAGGAGAAAAACGACATTATGGCGCAGACACTGGTGGACAGGCGGGATCTGGATTTTGTGATCTGGGAACAGATGGAGGGGGAGACACTCTTGGACGAAAAGGTTTTTCCCGGTTTTAACAAAAAAACATGCGACATGGTCATCAATGAGGCCCGGAGCCTGGCCATCAAAGAAATGCTGCCCACCCTGGCCGAGGGCGACCGCCAGGGCGTTCGCTATGAAAACGGGCGGGCCAAAGTCCCGGAATGCTTCAATCGGCCCCACCGCCTTCTTCTGGAAGGAGAATGGATCAATCTCCAGATCGGCCCGGAGATGGGAGGCCAGGGCGCCCCGCCCTTTTTGTCCTTCGCCGCCATCGAATACTTCATGGCCGCCAACTGGTCCGTTTACGCCTACGCCGCCATGGGCTGCGCCTCCGCCGGAATGATCCATAATTACGGGACCCCGGAGCAGATCGACCTGTACGTCGAAAAACTGGTCTCCGGGAAGTGGGGGGGCACCATGCTGCTCACCGAGCCCCAGGCGGGCTCGGATGTGGGGGCCATCGAGACCACCGCCGTCAAACAGGACGACGGCTCCTATCTGCTCACCGGGAATAAAATTTTTATCACAAACGGCGACCACGACCTTTGCGAAAACATTGTCCACCCGGTCCTGGCCCGGGTGGAGGGCCACGAGCCCGGGACAAAGGGAATCTCCATTTTCATCGTCCCCAAACTCCTGCCCGGCGAAGACGGCGCCATCGGGAAACCAAACGACATCGTGTGCGTGGGCGTGGAGGAAAAACACGGGATCCACGGCAGCGCCACGTGCGCCATGAGTATGGGCTCCAAAGGCGAGTGCGTGGGCTATCTTTTAGGAGAAGAAAAACAGGGCATGAAGATCATGTTCCAGATGATGAACGAGGCCCGCCTGGCCACCGGGATACAGGCCCTTTCCCACGCCTCGGCCGCCTGCCTGCTGGCGGTGAATTACGCCCGGGAGCGAATCCAGGGAAAAGACATTGAGCGCATGTTTGACGCGGGCGCGCCCTCGGTTCCCATCATCCGCCATCCCGACGTGAGACGAAACCTTCTGTGGATGAAGGCCATGGTGGACGGCATGCGAAGTTTTTTTCATTACGCCGCCATCGCCGGGCTCAAAGGATTCAGCGCCGAATCCGATGAAAAAAAACAGGAATGGGCCGATCTCTTTGAGCTTCTGACCCCCTTTGTCAAAGAGTATCTCGCCGTAAAAAGCCACGAGGTGTGCGTCCAGGCCATGCAGGTCCACGGCGGGGCCGGCTACACCCGGGACTACCTGGTGGAGCAGTATCTGCGGGACTGCAAAATCACCTCCATCGTGGAGGGATGCGGCGGAATCCAGGCCCTGGACCTGGTGGGCCGCAAGATGCCCATGAAAAATGGGGCGGTGTTCATGAGCCTGATGGGAAAAATGGGAAAAACCGTGGAGGCGGCCCAAAAAATCGACGCCGCAAAAGACATGGCCCCCCGGCTTGAGGCGGCTGTGGGCAAAATGGGCGAGGCCGCCATGACCCTGGGCGCCCTGGCCATGGAGGGAAAAATCAAAACCGCCCTGGCCCATTCCCTGCCTTTCCTGCACGCCGGGGGAGACGTCATCGTGGCCTGGATGCTGCTGTGGCGGGCCTGCGTGGCGGCCCCGAAAATCGAGGGGGCCAAAAAAAAGGACCGGGCCTTTTACCAGGGCCAGGTGAAAACCGCCGAATTTTTCATCCACACGGCCCTTTATGAAACCATCGGGAAGTTTGAGTCCATCCTGGCCGCCACAAGCGCCGCCGTGGACATCCCGGACGACGGTTTCGGGGGCCTGTAAAAACAGGAGGAGCCAATGCCCCCTATCGTGGAAATCAATCTGTTCGCGTCCCTGTCCCGTTATGAGCCGGAAAACAAAAACCATTTTCCCGTCAATCCCGGCGACTCGGCCGAAGACGTCCTCAAAAGCCTGGGCGTCCCCCTTGACGAGGCCAAGCTCATCTTCATCAACGGGATCAGGAAAAGCCTTTCGTCTGTTTTGCAAAACGGAGACCGCCTGGGGGTGTTCCCGCCTGTGGGGGGGGGATAGGGTTTTTCAGGAAAAAAACGCGACGCCTCTCACGCGTCAAATTGGAGGTTTTACGGCCGGTGGGTCTTTAATCCGCTTGTTCTTCCAAAATGATTGTCATTTCATTTTTCAGCTGTGGAATGTCTTTTTCGACTGTGGACCACACCTCTTCAAGGTCGACTCCAAAATAATCATGGACCAATATATTTCTCATGCCTATGATCGCGGACCAGGGGATATCAGGATGATGGTCTCGCAACTCCCGGGAAAGGCGGCTCGCCGCTTCGCCGATGGTCTGGATATGATGTGTCATCCAGATTTGGATCAGCTCGTCGGCGTCAAACGCCTCGCGGCCCTTTAAAAAATAACGCTCTATTCGGTCAATGGCCTCAAGTATATCCTCAATCCGCTCTTTGTCTTTCTTCATAAAGGAACAGCCTCTTTTAGAACCCTTTCCTTTACTTTTTGGCGCAATCCGCTGGAGACCGCTATATCCACCTTCCGGCCAAGAAGCTTTTCCAGATCAAGAACCAGGGACGCGTGGTCCAGAAGACTTCGCCCGGGCTCCAAATCAACAAGGAAATCAAAATCGCTGCTTTGACCGGACTCTCCCCTTGCCGTTGATCCGATCACCCGGATATTGGTGGCGCCGCGCCTTCTTGAAATTTCGATAATATCATTTCGTCTGTTTCTGATCGCTTCGATCTCTCCCATTTTCCCCGATCCTTCTTTATGGTTTTTACCCCATGCGCGCCATGCGTTAAAATTTTAAATTTTGAACAAAGCCAAGCTCAACATGTCGATTTTAAAAAATATAAACATTTGCCAATGATGTCAATAAAATTAAACGCCCCTTGCGTCCTTGTTTCTTTTGCGATATGTTATGGCTTCACATCCGTCGCGCGTGACCCGATCCGCTTAATCAAACCCGACAGGGGAGTCCGGCCATGTCTAAAAAAAAGGCGCTACTTGCCGAATATCCAATTTCGGCAGGATTGAAAACAATACCCTGTTTTTGATGATATCCGGATTTGTGGTCCGGATGAAATTTTAATGTTTAACATACCGGAGGCTCTCCATGCGTGTCACAACAAAAGGACAAGTCACCATCCCCCATCATATTCGCAAAAAACTGGGAATCCTTCCCGCTGCAGAAGTCGAATTTGTTGAGGAAAAAAATCGTGTCTATATTGTGAAAAAGGAAGAAGCGGGAAGCCGAAACAGCACATTCAGAAAATTGAGGGGCGTCGCGACTGTCAAAATGACTACTGATGAGATAATGGCTTTGACGAGGAAAGATTGATGAAAGGCGTTCTGGTTGATTCCAACATTATCCTGGACGTTTTCCTGGATGATCCAAACTGGGCCGAATGGTCGGAATCCAGACTGGTGGAGTTCAGCTCGGTCGGAGAATTGTTTATCAATCCAATTGTATATTCTGAAGTGTCCGTCGATTTTAAGAGAATTGAAGAGCTGGAGTCCGCTTTAAAACAAGCGGGCTTCCAGATGCTTCAAATTCCAAAAGAAGCATTGTTTTTAGCCGGAAAAGCTTTTTTGAGGTATCGAAAAAATAAAGGCGCGAAACGATCTCCATTGCCCGACTTTTATATCGGCGCGCAAGCCGCTATCTTTCAACTGCCTTTAATAACACGTGATCTTTCAAGATACCGCGCATATTTCCCGACAGTCCAGTTAATCAGCCCCCAAATAACATAAACGAATAATTCCGGAGCGTAAAGATGCGACCCGCCATTTCGAAAAGCCGAAAAATCCCGGTCATTCTGATCTGCCTGGCCGCGCTGCGATTCGCCCTGTCCTCACACGCCGGCGAAGACATGGAAGACTTGATTGACATCGTGGAATCGAAAAGCGAAATCATCGCCATCATCCAGGGGAAAAAAACCGTTTCTATTGATCTTCAAACAGACGAGAAGGTTCTGTGGAGCGGCTCAAAGGGCGATCTGGGCGCGGCGCTGACCCCGTCGCGTTTTCTGACCATATCCCCTTCATCCAACGGCTGGCGGTCCCTGCCTTTGAAACTCGAGGAATCAAAAGAGGCGTCGGCGTCCCTGTCTTCCGACATCGCTTTGTTGTCCACCCGAAACCGCGTGGCGGCCTTTGACGCCGCCTCCAGCCGATTTGTTGAAACCCCGATTCCGCTTCACGATGAGCGGATCGCGGCCAAAGCCGACACACACATCGCCGTGGCGGTCACATCCAGCCGGGCGCTGGCGCTGGCCACCGGAAATTCGTCTTTTTCTAAAATCCGGCTCGGGCTTCGGGAAACCATCGGGTCCATCAAAACCGCGTCCGGAAAAGCGATGGTCCGAACCTCAGATCGTCTTCTGATTTTTGAAGCCCAAAGGGCTTCATGGAATGAGCGCCGGCTGGATTAGCCGGGCAGGCTGAATCAAAAAACGAAACCCAACGCCGCCTCCCAAAAATATATCCCGGCGCCCCGCGCCGCTCGTTTCTCACGCCAGGGTCCCGGGCTGGAAATATCAAAAAAAAGGAGTCCTCCATGAAAAGCAAAAAAGCCAAAATCATCATTTTTCTTTTGATTGTGGTCCTGGTGACTGTTTTTTTCGCCTCAGGCGCCCAGCGCTATTTCACCCTGGACTATTTCAAGGAGACCCAGAAGGCGTTTCAGGATTTTTACGCCGTCAACCGGTTTTTCACCCTGGCCGTCTATGTGGGCGCCTACATCACTATGGCCGCGCTCTCCCTTCCCGGCGCGGCCGTGATGACCCTTGCCGGGGGCGCCCTTTTCGGGGTGTGGACGGGCCTTTTGGCGGCGTCATTCGCCAGCTCCATCGGCGCGACCCTGGCGTTTCTGGTCTCCCGTTTTCTTTTGCGGGAATATGTCCAGAAAAAATCCGGGGACAGGCTCAAAGCCATCAACCAGGGCGTTGAAAAAGACGGGGCGTTTTACCTGTTCACCTTAAGGCTGGTTCCGATTTTTCCCTTTTTCATCATCAACCTGGCCATGGGGCTCACGCCCATCAAAACCCTTTCTTTCTACCTGGTGAGCCAGATCGGCATGCTCCCGGGCGCCTTTGTGTATGTCAACGCCGGGACCCAGATCGGCAGACTGGAATCGTTAAAGGGGATCGTGTCGCCGGAGCTACTTTTTTCATTCGTCCTTCTGGGGATATTTCCTTTGATCGCCAAAAAAATCATCTCGATTGTCAAAGCCCGGCGGGTGTACAAGCCTTTTTCAAAACCCAAAAAGTTTGACTACAATCTGGCGGTGATCGGCGCGGGCTCGGCCGGCCTGGTCTCGTCTTACGTGGCCGCCATGGTGAAAGCCAAAGTGGTCCTGATCGAAGCCCATAAAATGGGCGGCGACTGCTTAAACACCGGCTGCGTGCCCAGCAAGGCGCTCATCCGCTCCGCCAAAATGCTGTCATACGCCAAACGGGCCGAAGACTTCGGGTTTGACAAAAGCGAGGTGGAGTTTGACTTTGCGAAGGTGATGGAAAGGGTGGGCCGGGTCATCGACAAGGTGGCGCCCCACGATTCCGTGGAGCGCTACTCCTCCCTGGGAGTGGAATGCGTCAGCGGCCATGCCCGGATCGTGTCCCCCTTTGAAGTGGAGGTCGGGAGCCGGACCCTGACCGCCCGGAACATCATCGTGGCCACCGGCGCCCGTCCCTTTGTCCCGCCCATCCCGGGCCTGGACTCGGTCTCCTGCCTGACCTCGGACAATGTCTGGGAGCTTCGAAAGCTCCCGAAACGCCTGACGGTTCTGGGCGGCGGTCCCATCGGGTGCGAGCTGGCCCAGGCCTTCGCCCGACTGGGATCAGAAGTGACCCAGGTGGAAATGGCGCCACGAATCATGGGCCGCGAAGACCCTGAGGTTTCGGAGCTGGTGAAAGACGCGTTCATATCCGAAGGCGTCCGGGTCCTGGTCGGGCATCAGGCCAAAGAGGTCCGGATCGAGGGGGACGAAAAGATTCTGGTCTGCGAGCATGAGGGCCGGGAGGTTCGGGCGCCCTTTGATGAGATACTCGTGGCCGTGGGGCGCGCGCCCAATGTGACGGGATTCGGCCTTGAGGACATCGGCGTTGAGATTTCAAAGCGCCGGACCCCCCGGACCAATGAGCTGCTCCAGACGAATTTTCCCAACATCTACTGCGCCGGAGATGTGGCCGGGCCGTACCAGTTCACGCACATCGCCGCCCACCAGGCGTGGCACGCGGCGGTCAACGCCCTGTTCGGAAAATTCAAAACCTTTAAAGTCAATTACAGCGCCATCCCCTGGTGCTCCTACACCGATCCGGAGGTCGCCCGGGTGGGATTGAATGAGCTGGAGGCCGCCGAGAAAGACATCGCCTGTGAAAAAACCGTTTACCGGATCGACGATCTGGACCGGGCCATCGCGGATTCCGAGGATCGCGGATTCGTCAAGGTCCTCACGGCGCCGGGCTCGGACAAAATTCTGGGCGTCACCATCGTGGGGGCCCATGCCGGCGACATGATTTCCGAATACATCCTGGCCATGACCCACGGGCTGGGGCTGAACAAAATCATGGGGGCCATCCATATTTACCCCACCATGGCCGAGGCCAACAAATACGCGGCCGGAGAGTGGAAAAAAGCCCATAAACCGGAAAAACTGTTAAAATGGGTGGCGCGCTACCATTCCTGGATGCGGGGGTGAGCCCTCGCTCCCCGGGTCTTGACGCGCCGGCGCCTCAAAACTTTCTTGCTTTGATTTTTTTTTTGGACTATGATTCATTTCATTATTTTTGATCAGACCGTCCCCGGCCTGTGAAGAAAAAAAGAGGGCGAACGCGGGGGCGGACCCGCTCATGAGACCACCGACCAGCCATCCTGACTGGCAGACCATAGGGTTCGCTCAAAAATAACTGATTTTTGAGCGAACCCATAGTCATTCATTCAAACAAGGAAAGGAGGTTTTATGAAAAATCGTCACTTCCGGCTCATTCTCTTCGCGGCATGGATATGCCTCATCGGCGCCATGCCCGCTGATTCGGCGGAGCCCGCGCCTCCGCTGGGTCTTCCCGGCGTGGAGTATCCCGCGGACAATCCGCAGACCCCGGAAAAAATCATTCTGGGGGAAAAACTCTTTCACGACAAACGGTTCAGCTCAACCGGGGAGGTCAGCTGCGCCACCTGCCACGACGCAGCCAAAGCCTTCACGGACAGCCCCTTGAGGGTGTCGGAGGGCATCGAAAAGCTGACCGGAACCCGAAACGCGCCCACGGTCGTCAATTCCGCCTATTTCGAAAAACTCTTCTGGGACGGCCGGTCCCCGGACCTGGAGGATCAGGCCCTGCATCCCTTCACCAACCCCGTTGAGATGGGGCTGAAAACCCACGAGCCCATCCTGAACATCGTCCGGGCGGACCCGGAATATCGGAACGAGTTCCGAAAGGTGTTCGGCAAAGGCCCGGCCTCCATCACCATGAAAGAGGTGACCCAGGCCATCGCCGCCTTTGAGCGGACCCGAATTTCGGGAAATTCCCCCTTCGACCGCTGGCGCTACGGCGGAGAAGAAGACGCGCTGACTCCCAGGCAGAAAAGGGGATTTGAGCTGTTCGTCAACCAGGGGCGCTGCGTCTCGTGCCATGTCATCGAAGAGACCCAGGCGATTTTCACGGACAACCGCTTTCACAATGTGGGCGTGGGCATCAACGATATTCAGGAGGATGTGCCCGCGCTGGCGGATGAGTTCATCAAGGCCGATCTCACAGGCTCCGAGGTGGATGTGAGAGTTTTGACCGACATGCGGACCTCTGAGCTGGGGCGCTTTGCGGTGACCCGGAAATTTGACGATCTGGGCGCCTTTAAAACCCCCACACTGCGCAATATCGAGGTCACGGGGCCTTACATGCATGACGGCAGCATCACGGAGCTGCGGGAGGTGGTCAAGCACTACAACCACGGAGGCGTGACGGAAAAAGGCGACCGGGTCAATGACTTTCTGAGCGGCGGCATCCGTCCCCTCAACCTGACGGAGCGCCAGATCAGCGACCTGACGGCTTTCATGAAAGCCCTGACCAGCCCTGAATTCGCCCAAAAATAAAAGAAAAGGAGACAATCATGAAAACCAGACCCATCACCCGCCGGGGTTTTCTCAAAGGAATGGGCGCCGCCGCGGTGGCGGCCGGCCTGCCCATGAGTCTTGTGGAAGTCGCCTTCGCGGATTCGTCTCAAAATTTCACGTTCGCCTATATTTCCGACTCCCATATCCAGCACATCAAGGGCTCCCAATTCGTTCGAAACTGGGACCGGGGACTGATCCGCTCCGTGGCCGAGACCAACATGCTTCGCCCCAGACCCGATTTTGTGGTGTTCGGGGGCGACCTGGCCCAGCTCGGGACAAAGCCGGAGCTGGATCACGGCGCCGAGATGCTGGCCAAACTCAACTACAAATATTACTGTGTCATGGGGGAGCATGATTATTACCTGGATCTGGGCGAATACTGGTCCGAGCTTTTCGGCCCCCATTATTACAGCTGGAACCACAAGGGGGTTCATTTTGTCACGTTGAACAGCATCCTGACCCACGACGAGTGGACCTATGACCGGTGGCCCACAGCGAAGCGCCGCATGGATGAAATGGCCGGTCTGGACAATCCCAACGGATCGCCGTTCATGGTGGGGGAAAAGCAGCGAAAATGGCTCAAAAAAGACCTCGCCGGGCTCCCGAAAAACACGCCGGTGGTGGTGTTTTCTCATTCCCCCATCCAGAAAATTTACAAGGGATGGAATTTCTGGACCGAAGACGCGGAGGAGGTTCAGGCCCTTTTAAGGCCCTTTGACGACGTGACGGTGGTTTACGGCCACGTGCATCAGATTCAGTACAACCAGATCGGCAACATCAGCTTTCACGCGGTGATGGCCACCGCCTGGCCGTGGCCCTATCCCCAGAGCTATTCCCAGGCCGAAACGCATCTGCCCAAACTCACGGTTCCCATGAACCGGGCCGACCCGTTCTTTGAGCGCGACGCCACCGGCTGGCAGTTTGTCAACCTCAAAACAGGGCGCGTGGACATGACCTACAACCTCTACAACAACGCCGAGCGCACGGTGGCCTACAACGCCGCGACCGGCCGTCCGGAGGATGTGTCCCACCAGTCTCCCGGCAGACGAATCGCCCCGCAAACGCATTATTAAAAGGAGGAAGCACATGTCAATGTCAAACACATCAAGACGCCTCATCGTCGCGCTTGTGTCGGTCATGGTCGCCGTGGGAATCGCATTTGCGGATGAGTTCACCGAAAAAGATATGGCGCGCTGGCAGGAAGAATACTTAAGCGTGGTGAAAAAAGGCCGAAACCTCTGGGTGAGCCCCAAACTCGGGACAAACGGCGTGGCCTGCGCCCAGTGCCACCCCAACGCGGCCAACACCCACCCGGAAACGTACCCCAAATTCCAGAAACAGATCGGAAAGGTGATCCCCCTTCGGGAAATGATCAACTGGTGCCTGCAGCACCCCCTGGAGGGCAAACCCCTGGCGCTGGATGATCCCCGAATGGTGGCCATGGAGGCCTACATCGCCCACGAGCGCCGGGGAGTCCCGCTGGCGCCGGGCAAACACTGATTTATAATGCCCCACCAGACAAAAAGGGACGCCCCGGCGGGCATGGCCGCCTGCCGGGCGTCCCTTTTTTGTTTAAGAAGTCGGCGGCCTTTTTTGAAAAAGCCCGGTGAGACGCTGCGAAAAAGAATGGAAAATTGACAAACGAATGAAAACCCCCTAAAATAATCCCTCAAATCATTCACCATTTCGGGAGCCCGGGAAAACCGGGCTGAGAGGGGCCTTTTTAACTCAGGCCCGACCGTTTAACCTGATCCGGACAATGCCGGCGGAGGAAAACCCATGACTAAAAGGCCGCCTGTGTGTATTGCCCGGGCGGCTTTTATTTTTTTGACGTCAGGCTTTTTTAAAGCCTGACGCGAGGAGGACAGGCGACATGACATTCAAAGGGCTTTTTTTGCGCGCGCTTATTTTAACCGGCCTTGGGGCCGTCGTTTTTCCGGCGGGCGTCTGGGGATCCGGACACAAGACAGGCGGGGACGCCGGCGTCCTTGTGGTCATGACCCATGACAGTTTCAACATCAGCCGGAAGGTCATGGACGCCTTTGAGGCGCGAAACCATGTGAAAGTGAAATTTTTAAAGGCCGGGGACGCGGGCGCGGCGCTGAACCAGGCCATACTTTCCAAAAACAATCCCATGGCCGATGTTTTTTTCGGGGTGGACAACACCTTTCTGAGCCGGGCCCTGGATGCCGGCCTGTTCGAGCCCCACCACTCGCCGGCGCTGGAAAAAATCCCGGAGACATTCAGGCTGGACAAACAAAACCGGCTTTTGCCCATTGATTTCGGCGACGTGTGCCTCAACTACGACATCCGGTGGCTCGCCGGCCGGAACATCCCCCCGCCCGCCCAAATGGCCGATCTGATCAAGCCCGAATACAAGGGCCTTGTGGTGGTTCAAAACCCCGCCACGTCCTCGCCGGGCCTGGCCTTTCTTTTGGCCACCATCAGCCGTTTCGGGGAGTCGGGATATCTGGATTTCTGGAAAAAACTCAAAAAAAACAAAGTCCTGGCCACCAACGGCTGGAACGACGCCTACTGGGGCCATTTCACCGCCGCCTCAAAAGGGAGCCGGCCCATCGTGGTGAGCTACGCCACCAGCCCGGCGGCCGAGGTCCACTTTTCCCCTGGAAAGAAGGGGCCGCCCCCCACGGCGGCCCTGACCGGGCCGGGGGACTGCTTTCGCCAGATCGAATTCGCCGGAATCCTGAAAGGGGCCCGAAATCCCAAAAAAGCCGGGGCGCTCATCGACTTTATGCTCGCAAAAACCTTCCAGGAAAACATTCCGCTGAGCATGTTCGTCTTCCCGACCCATCCCGGGGCCGCGCTTCCGGAAGTTTTTGAAAAATACGCCCGGATGGCTGAACAACCGGGATTCATCCCCTATGAAAGAATCGCGGAAAAGCGCATGGAATGGATCGAGGCATGGACCCGGGAGATGCTGCGCTGACATGAAGCCGCTCGCGCCTTTCCGCCGGGAGCTTTTGTTTTTAATCCCGCCCCTTGTTTTTTTGGGGGCCTTCTATTTCTATCCCCTGTCCCAAATTTTCAAGCTGAGTTTTTTTTCAGCCGGGGACTGGGGGACGGCCCCCTTAACAAAACTTCTGACAGCGCCTTTTTTCTTCAAAATCCTGTGGTTCACCACCTGGCAGGCCGCCGTGTCCACCCTTCTCACCTTTGCCCTGGCCCTGCCCGGGGCCTATGTGTTTTGCCGATACGATTTTTGGGGAAAAAACGCGCTGAAATCCTTTTTCACCATTCCATTCGTCCTGCCCACCGTGGCGGTGGCCGCCGGGTTCCGCGCCCTTGGTGCGTTCTGGGGTTTTTCAGCCCCCGGGGAGGGCTCCATCTGGATGATCCTTGCGGCCCATGTGTTTTACAACTATGCGGTGGTTTTAAGAATGGTGGAGGGGTTCTGGAAAAACATCGCGCCCGGCGCGGCGGAGGCGGCCCGGACTCTGGGCGCCTCGCCTGTGAAAGCCTTTGTGAAAATCACCCTGCCCCTTCTCAGGCCCGTGCTGGCGGCGGCGGGGCTTTTGGTCTTTGTGTTCTGCTTTTCCAGTTTCGGGGTGATTCTGGTCCTCGGGGGGACGCGATTTTCCACCATTGAGGTGGAAATATACCGCCAGGCGGCCCATATTTTCAACCTGCCCGCCGCCGCCGCCCTTTCCCTGGTTCAAATTCTTTTCACTTTCCCGGTGATGTGGGTCCACGCCGGAATCCAGCGGCGAAGCGCCGTCCCTTTGACCCCCGGCCCGGCGGCCCGGCGAAGGCCCGCGGGCGTTCGGGAGAAAATCACGGCGGCGCTGCCCCTTGGTTTGGCCTCGCTGTTTTTGGGCGCCCCCCTCGCGGCGCTGGCGGCGGCCTCGGTCTCAGGTCCGGACGGCCTGTCTTTTGTCTTTTACCGGGCGCTGACCCAAAACCCGGCCGATTCGGTCTTTTTCGCCCCTCCCCTGGAATCGGCGCTCCTTTCCTTTCAATTCGCCGCCGCCGCCATGGTCATGGCGGCGGGCCTGGCTTTGCCGGCGGCCCTTTTTTTGAGCCGGGCAAAGGGCCTTTGGTCCGCCTTTTTTGACCCGGTTTTCATGCTTCCCCTGTCCACCTCCGCCGTGACCCTGGGGTTTGGATTTATCATCGCGCTGGACCGGCCGCCTTTGAACTTAAGGGCCGGGGTCATGCTCATTCCCATCGCCCACGCGCTGGTGGCCTTTCCCTTCGCCACGCGAATTCTCCTGCCGGCCATGCGGGGCGTTCCCCAAATCCTGAGGGACGCCGCGGCGGTTCTGGGCGCGTCGTCCTTTCGCGTCTGGCGCGCGGTGGATCTTCCGGCCGTGTCCCGGGCCATGGTGGCGGCGGGGGTGTTCGCCTTCACCATCAGCATGGGGGAATTCGGGGCCGCCGCCTTTGTGGCCCGGCCGGACGCCCCCACCCTCCCGGTGGCCATCTACCGCTTCCTGGGCCAACCCGGGGCGCTCAACCACGGCCAGGCCATGGCCATGAGCTGTCTTCTCATGGCCTTTTCCGCCGCCGGGTTCCTGCTGATGGACCGGGCCGGGGCCGGCTGGACAGGAGACATCTGATGCCCATCCTTGAAATATCCCATGTGGAAAAAAAGCTGGCCGGAAAAACGGTTTTGAAAAGCGTCTCCCTTTCTCATGAAAAAGGCGGCATCCTGTGCCTTTTGGGCCCCTCGGGATCGGGGAAAACCACCCTTCTTCGAATCATCGCGGGTCTTGAGAAGGCGGACCGGGGCGCGGTTTGCTTTGACGGCCGGGACATGGCCGGGGTGAAAACCCATCGCCGCCGCTTCGGCATGATGTTCCAGGAGTTCGCCCTGTTTCCCCATAAAAACGTGTTTGACAACATCGCCTTTGGCCTGGAAATGGAAAACAGGGCCAAACCGGAGATTGAAAAACGGGTCCGGGAGATGCTGGCCCTAACGGGGCTGGAAGGATTTGAAAAAAGGGATGTGGCCGACCTCTCCGGCGGGGAGCGCCAGCGGACGGCGCTGGCCCGGAGTCTGGCGCCCCGCCCGAGACTTCTGCTTCTGGACGAGCCCATGGGCGCCCTGGACCGGGCGCTTCGGGAGCGTTTGATGATGGATTTAAAACGCATCATCAAGGCCGTGGGAACCACTACGGTGTTTGTGACCCACGACCAGGCCGAGGCGTTCGCCGTGTCCGACAGCGTGGCCGTCATGGACATGGGGGAGATCCGTCAGCAGGACTCGCCGGAAAATCTCTACCGGCGTCCGGCCTCGGAAGGCGTGGCCCGCTTTTTGGGATTCAAAAACATTCTAAAGGGCCGGGCCGATGAAAACGGCCGGATTGAAACCCGTGTCGGGACGCTGGAGCCGCCAAAAAAACAGGCGCCCGGCGCCCGGGTCATGGCGGTCATTCGCCCGCGGGCGGCCCGACTCGTGGACGCAAAAAACCCACCTCCCCCGGACGCCGCCATGGTGGTGTCCGGGATCGCGCGGGAGCGCGTCTTCAAAGGAGGGCATTTCCAGACATGCCTGGAGACACAAAACAA
Source organism: Candidatus Desulfarcum epimagneticum (assembly GCA_900659855.1). Classification (NCBI taxonomy): domain Bacteria; kingdom Pseudomonadati; phylum Thermodesulfobacteriota; class Desulfobacteria; order Desulfobacterales; family Desulfobacteraceae; genus Candidatus Desulfarcum; species Candidatus Desulfarcum epimagneticum. Next base: position 477,744 of record CAACVI010000001.1, on the reverse strand, counting down.
AACCCGCCTTTACTTTGACCTGGCCTCGCCCCCTCCCGAGGGAGAAACGGCGCGGGCCGCCCTTGTCAAAAGCGAAATCTGGATCGTGGCGCCATAAGGGTTCGCTCAAAAATTAGTTTACAATTTTGGGAGTTAAGTCGCCTGTCTGACAAGGCGTGAAAACTTGAGGCATATCAGGATATGCCGAGTTTTCATAACGCAGTCAGGCAGGATGAATTGGCTTCCAAAATGTAAAGTTATTTTTGAGCGAGCCCTAATGCTCTATTTCCGCTTGTCTTTAAAAATATGATTCGAAATCACCACCCGCTGGATTTCGGATGTTCCCTCGTAAATGGTGAACACGCGGGCGTCCCGGTAAAAGCGCTCCACCGGGTATTCCTTGGTGTAGCCGTAGCCCCCGTGAATCTGGATGGCCTTGGCCGTGATCCGGTTCACCGTCTCAGAGGCGAAAAGCTTGGCCATGGACGCCTGGGAGGTGAACTTCTCCCCCCGGTCCTTCATCATGGCCGCCGAAAAGGTGAGCTGGCGGGCGGCCTCAAGCTCGGTGGCCATGTCCGCGATGGTCCAGCGCAGCCCCTGGAACTTGGAAATGGCCTGGCCGAACTGCCGACGGCTCTTGGCGTAATCCACCGAGGCGTCCAGGGCCGCCTGGGCCAGGCCGATGGACTGGGCCGCGATGCCGATGCGCCCGCAGTCCAGACCGGTCATGGCGATTTTAAAGCCGTCGCCCTCTTCCCCCAGCATGTCCGACGCCGGGACCCGGCAGTCCTCAAAGATGAGATCCACCGTGTCCGAGGCCCGAAGCCCCAGCTTGTCCTCCACATGCCCCACCTTCAGGCCCGGGTTGTCCTTGGTGACCAGAAAGGCGCTGATCCCCTTGTGGCGCTTTTCCGGGTTGGTTTTGGCCGTCACGATGACCAGGCCCGAATTCTGCCCGGTGGTGATAAAGCGCTTGGTTCCGTTGATCACATAAAAATCCCCGTCCCGCTCCGCCGTCGTGTTCTGCATGACCGGGTCGGAGCCGGCGTGGGGCTCGGTCAGGGCAAAGGCGCCGATGTATGTTCCCGACGCCAGGTCTTTTAAATACTTCTCTTTTTGCTCATCGGTTCCGTATTTATACACGCTTTCGCAGACAATGGAGTTGTGAACGGACATCACCACGGCCGTGGACGCGCACGAATAGGCGATTTCCGAAAGGGCCAGGACATAGCTGACGGTGTCGGCGCCGGAGCCTTCGTAATCGAACGGAATCATCATGCCCATCAGACCCAGCTCGGCCATCTGCTTTAAATTGTCGGCCGGAAACTCCTTGGTCCGGTCCCGCTCCATGGCCGTTTCCGCCACCACTTTCCGGGAAAACTCCCGGACCATTGTCTGAATCATGATTTGTTCGTCTGTCAGATGCACACTCATTTCCCGACTCCTTTAAGGCGAGTAAATCACCACCAGCAGCTCGGCTTTCTCATCCCCGACATTTTTAAGCTGGTGGCGGATGCCGGAGTTGAAATGAAGCGATTCCCCGGCCTCCAGTCTGTTCACATTTTCTCCCACAATAATCTCCACGCTCCCGGACAGAAGATAGGCGAACTCCTCGCCCTCGTGCTGGTAGTTGAGCCCCGTGTGGTCCCGCATGGGGTCCACCTCCACCAGAAACGACTTCAGGTGCTTGTTTTCCGCGCCCGGCGTCAGGGTTTTGTAGGCGTAGTTGTCCGTCCTCATGGCGTATTCCCGGACCCGGTTTTCCTGCCGGTTTTCCTGCGACCTCAAAAACTCGGCGGAGTCCATCTCCAGGGACCGGGCGATCTGCAAAAGCGCGCCCACAGACGGGGTTTCCTCGCCCTTTTCCATTCGTTTGAGGTATTCCACGGAAAAACCGGTGTCATTGGCCAGCCGCTCAAAAGAGATACTTTTTTCCGTCCGTATCTTTTTGATTCGTTTTCCCACCGGAACAAGGGTTTCCTTTTTTTTTGGCATATGCCCTCCTTAGAAACTATTCGTATTCATAAAACCCCCGGCCGGTTTTTCTTCCCAGCCACCCGGCCTCCGCGTACTTTTTCAAAAGCGGGCACGGGCGGTATTTGGAATCCTTAAAACCGTCGAACAGGGTTTCCATGATGGCCAGGCAGGTGTCGATGCCGATGAGGTCGGCCAGGGCCAGGGGCCCCATGGGATGGTTCATCCCCAGCTTCATCACCGTGTCGATGTCCTCCCGGGTCCCGACGTTGTGATACAGGCAATACACTGCCTCGTTGATCATGGGCATGAGGATCCGGTTGGCGATAAAGCCGGGATAATCGTTGGACTCGGCCGGGGTTTTGCCGAATGACACGGCCAGCTCCCGGGTGATTTCAAAGGTCTCGTCGGACGTGGCCAGCCCCCGGATGATCTCCACCAGCTTCATCACCGGAACCGGGTTCATGAAATGCATGCCGATGACCTTGTCCCGGCGGTTCGTGACCGCCGCGATGCGGCCGATGGGAATGGAGGAGGTGTTGGTGGACAAAATGGCGTCCGGCGGGCAGATGGCGTCCAGGTCCTCAAAAATCTTGAATTTGAGCGTCTCGTTCTCCGTGGCCGCCTCCACCACAAAATCCGCCGCCGCCATGTCCTGGATGTCCACACTGGTCCGAATCCGTCCCAAAACGGCCTTTTGGTCGTCTTCGGACATTTTGCCTTTTTTCACGGCCCGGCCCAGGTTCTTTTCAATCACCGCCACGCCCTTTTCCACAAACTCCTGTTTGATGTCGTTCATAATGACATCCAGGCCGGCGGCCGCCGCCACCTGGGCGATTCCGTTTCCCATCTGACCGGAGCCGATCACTCCGAATGTTTTGATCGTCATGTTGATTCTCCCCACGTTTTTTTATATTTTAAAAAACTCTCAGCCCCTTAAAAGACATCGTAAAAATTCGATATGCAAGGCGCGGCGCTTTTTTGAGAATGAGGCCACACATGCAAGTATGCCGAATGAACAAAAAAGCGCCGGAACGCGGCATATCTGACTTTTTACGGTGTCGTCACCTTTTCACCACCAAGGCCACCGCTTCCCCGCCCCCCAGGCACAGCGAGGCCAGGCCGGTTTTTTTGTCCTGTTTGATCATTTCATGAATCAGGGTGACCAGCACCCGGCATCCGCTGGCGCCGATGGGATGGCCGATGGCCACGCTCCCGCCGTTGACATTCACCTTGGAAGGGTCCAGCTCCAGGTCCTTCAGCACAGCGGCCGTGGAGCCGCTGAACGCCTCGTTGATTTCAAAGAGGTCCACATCGTCTTTGCCGATGCCCTCTTTTTTCAGGCATTTGGGAACCGCCAGGATGGGCGCCACCAGCACGTATTTCAACTCAATGCCGCTGGACGCCTGGGCGCCCACGGTGGCCATGATTTCGCAGCCCAGCTCCCGGGCCTTTTCCCGGGACATGACCGTCACGGCCGCGGCCCCGTCGCTGATCACCGACGCGTTTCCGGCCGTGCCCACGCCGCCTTTTTTAAAGGCGCCTTTCATTTTTTCAAGCGACTCATAGGAGGTGGGCCGGGGGCATTCGTCCGTGTCAAAAATCACGGGATCGCCCTTTCGGGAGGGGATGGCCACCGGAACGATCTCATCCTTGAATTTGCCTTTTTCAATGGCGTCCAGGGTCCTTTTATAGGACTCCGCCGCGTAAAGGTCCTGGTCTTTCTTGCTGATTCCGTATTTCTCGGAGCACAGCTCGTTGGACACGCCCATGTGAAAGTCGTTCACAATGTCCCACAGTCCGTCATGGATCATGTGGTCCTGAAGCTTGCCCGGCCCCATTCGATAGCCGAAACGGGCCTTTTCCAGGTAATAGGGGGCCATGGACATGTTTTCCATGCCGCCGGCCACCACCACGTCCGCGTCCCCGAGCTGGATGGCCTGGGCCGCGAGCATCACCGTTTTCAGGGCAGAGCCGCACACCTTGTTCACGGTGAAGCACTCCGCCTCGGGGGGCATCCCGGCCTTGATGGCCGCCTGTTTGGCCGGGTTCTGCCCGTAGCCGCACGGAAGCACCTGGCCCATGATGACCTCGTTCACGTCCTTTTTTTCAATCCCGGCCCTTTTGACCGCCTCCTCAATGACCCGGGCGCCCAGGTCCGTGGCGCCCACTCCGCTTAACGAGCCGTTGAAACTTCCAAGAGGGGTTCTGACGGCGCTGACGATGACCGCTTCTTTCATATCGTTTTCTCCTTTCATTATTTTCATGTTGACTACATGTTTCGCCTGTATTTTCCCCCCACCTCATACAGCGCCCCGGTGATCTGTCCCAGGCTGCACACCCGGGCGGCCTCCATGAGGGAGGCGAACATATTGCCCCCGGAAAGCGCGGTTTCAGTGAGTTTTTCAAGGGCCGCCGGCGCCTCGTCCCGATGCCGGGTCTGGAAATCGTCCAGACGCTTGAGCTGGGAGTCTTTCTCATCATCGGTGGACCGGGCCAGCTCCACGGATTCCACCAGGGCGTCCGGGTCGGCGTCCGGGTCCCGGAAGGTGTTCACCCCGATCACCGGCAGGTCGCCCGTGTCTTTGAGCGTCTCATAATACAGGGACTCTTCCTGAATCCGGCTTCTCTGGTAGCCGGTTTCCATGGCGCCCAGAACCCCGCCCCGCTCGGAGATGCGGTCGAACTCCATCAAAACGGCCTCCTCCACCAGACGGGTCAGCTCCTCCACCACAAAGCTGCCCTGGATGAAATTCTCGCTTTTGGAGACGCCCCACTCCCGGTTGATGATGAGCTGAATGGCCAGCGCCCGGCGCACCGACTCATTGGTGGGGGTGGTGATGGCCTCGTCAAAGGCGTTGGTGTGCAGGCTGTTGCAGTTGTCATACACCGCGCAAAGGGCCTGGAGGGTGGTGCGGATGTCGTTGAACTGAATCTCCTGGCTGTGAAGGGACCGGCCCGATGTCTGGATGTGGTATTTGAGCATCCGGGAGCGCGGGGAGGCCTTGTATTTGTCGCGCATGGCGATGGCCCATATGCGCCGGGCCACCCTTCCGATGACGGTGTACTCGGGGTCCATCCCATTGGAGAAGAAAAAGGAAAGGTTGGGCCCGAAATCGTCGATGGACATGCCCCGGGACAGGTAATACTCCACATAGGTGAATCCGTTGGCCAGGGTCAGCGCCAGCTGGGTGATGGGATTGGCGCCGGCCTCGGCGATGTGGTATCCGGATATGGACACGGAATAAAAATTCCGGACATTGTTTTCGATAAAGTACGACTGGATGTCCCCCATCATCTTCAGGGCGAACTCGATGGAAAAGATGCAGGTGTTCTGGCCCTGGTCTTCCTTCAGGATGTCGGCCTGGACCGTTCCCCGGACATTTTGAAGAACCCGGGATTTGATTTCCGCGCTTTCCTTTTCGTCCGGCTCCCTTTGACTGTCTTTGCGAAACGCCTCCATCCGCTGGTCGATGGCCGCGTTTAAAAACATGGCCAGCATGATGGGCGCCGGGCCGTTGATGGTCATGGACACCGATGTGGAGGGCAGGCACAGGTCAAAGCCGTCGTACATGTCCCGGACATCGTCCAGCGTGCAGATGCTCACCCCGGAATTGCCGATCTTGCCGTAAATATCCGGGCGTTTGTCCGGATCGTACCCGTAAAGGGTCACGGAGTCAAAGGCGGTGGAGAGCCGTTTGGCCTCGTAATTGGCCGACAGCATTTTAAAACGGGAGTTGGTCCGTTTGGGCCCCCCCTCTCCGGCGAACATCCGGGTGGGGTCCTCATCCGCCCGTTTCAGAGGGAACACCCCGGCGGTGTAGGGAAACTCCCCGGGAATGTTTTCCTGCCGCATCCACCGGTAGGTTTCCCCGGGGTCCGCGAAGCCGGGAAGGACGATTTTGGGAATCCGGGTTCCGGAAAGGGAGCGGGAGGTCAAAGGCATCCGGATTTCCCGGTCCCGCACTTTGTACACAAACTCGTCGGCGGCGTAAGTCTCGCGGGTTTTTTCCCACGACCCCGCGAGAGCGGCGGTTTCCGCCGAAACGGCCTTCCGGGCCTTTTCAGCCTCCCGGCCCAGACGCTCCAGCGCCTGGGAGGCGCCGTCGTCCGCCGCGTCTTCCCCGATCTCCTTCATGACCTCCTCTATGCGCCACAGTCTTCTGAGCGCGCCGGCCTGAATGCGGGTCTCCTCATGATAGGCCCTCACCGTGTCCGCGATTTCCGAAAGGTAGCGGACCCTCTCCGGCGGGATGATGATGGTCTTGGAGGTGGAGGTCATGGTCCCCACATCCGCGGCCCTGCGTTCAAAGGCGACCCCGGTCTTTTCGGCGATGATATCAAACAGGCCCTGGTAGAGCCCCGTCACCCCGTCGTCGTTGAATTTGGAGGCGATGGTTCCGTACACCGGCATGTCCTTCGGGGCCCGGTCAAAGAGCCCATGATTGCGCTGCACCTGTTTTCGCACATCCCGAAGCGCGTCCTCGCCGCCGCGTTTTTCAAACTTGTTGATGACCACGATGTCGGCGAAATCCAGCATATCGATCTTTTCCAGCTGGGAGGCGGACCCGAACTCGCTGGTCATGACGTAAACGGAGACATCCGTGAGGTCGATAATGCGCGAATCCCCCTGGCCGATGCCCGCCGTTTCCACAATGACCAGATCAAACCCCGCCGCCCTGGCCACGTCAATGGCGTCGGGAAGACACTCCGGCGTCTCCGAATCGGAAAAACGCGTCCCTAAAGAGCGCAGGTGGACCCGGTCGCTTCCGATGGCGTTCATGCGTATCCGGTCTCCCAGAAGCGCGCCCCCGGTTTTTCGCCGGGACGGATCGCAGCTGATGATGGCGATGTGGATGTCCGGGATGTCCCGAAGGATTCTTAGAATCAGCTCATCGGTGAGGGAGGATTTTCCCGCGCCCCCGGTCCCGGTGATTCCCACCACGGGAATGCCGGACGCGGCGCTTTTTTTGCGGAGTTCCTCCCGGACGGCGCTCAAGGCGGTCCGGTCCGGCTCATCCAGAACCGTCTCGTTTTCCAAAGCGGTGATCAAATTGGCCGTGAGCCGTTTGTTTTCAGGCCCAAGGTCCCCGAGGTCGGGGGGAAACGCGGAAAGAACAAATTCGCTCATCTTGTCGATCATGTCGCCGATGATGCCCGGAAGGCCCAGCCGCGCCCCGTCTTCCGGGGAATAAATCCTGGCCACGCCGTATTCCTCCAGCTCCCGGATCTCGTCCGGGACGATCACCCCGCCTCCGCCGCCGAAAATTCGAATATGGGACGCGTTGTTTTCCTTGAGCAGATCGACCATGTACTTGAAAAACTCAATGTGGCCGCCCTGGTAGCTCGACACCGCGATCCCCTGGACATCCTCCTCAACGGCGGCGTCCACAATTTCCTTCACGGACCGGTTGTGGCCCAGGTGAATGACCTCCACGCCATGATCCTGAAGTATCCGGCGCATGATGTTGATGGACGCGTCATGGCCGTCAAAAAGAGACGTGGCGGTGACCACCCGTATGAAGCGCTTGTTTTTCTGGGTCCTGGCGTTATCGTTCATATATCTCCTCCCGCTGCGTGTTTGCGTCTGTTCCGTCATGGGCGCTGACACCCGGTTTTAAATGAAATCCAGCTATTATATAGCTTATGGGAGCGGTTGTCAAAAACATTATGATTTCGGCCCGTTTTCCCCCGAATATTCGGCGAAAAACCCTTCCTCACTCTGTCCAAACCTCTATTCAAATATTTGAGCCCACTCTAAAAACCGCTCGGCCTTGCCCGGGCCATGGCCTTTCAGCTCTTTCACGATATCGTCCATCTTTTCTTCCCGGTCGTTTTTCCCCGGGCTTTTGGAAAAAAACTTGTCCGCGTAGCAGATGATTTTCTCCTCCAGAGACACCGGGGCCATGTCCCGCCAGGGGACCGGAAAGCCATGCTCCCGGGCCTCCTTTGCCGTGATGCCGGCCCCCACGTGCCGCTCGCAGACCCGGGCGTGGGCCGGCAGGCCCTCTTTTTCCAGAATCCGTCTTCCCAAAAGCCCGTGCAGGATATACCGGCGGGTCCCCCGGCAGGCGATCTCGGGTTTTCGGGTCAGAAAAATCCCGATGTCATGAAGCAGGGCCGCCTCCCGGATGAAGCGGCGGTCGGGATTTAAATGGGCCGCCCTCTCCGCGACCGCCAGGGCCTTTTCGGCCACGCGCTCGCTGTGCCGGACCAGGATGTCGCGCAGCTTTGATCCGGGCCGGTAATATTTGTCGATGACCTCATAGGGGCTCATTTCCCGGCGCCTGATTTTTTGGAAGTCAAAAGCGCCTCTTCAATGAAAGAATCCAGGTCGCCGTCTAAAACCCCGTTCACATTCCCGACTTCCACGCCGGTCCTGTGATCCTTGGCCATCTGGTAGGGATGCAGCACATAGGACCGGATCTGGTTGCCCCAGGAAATCCCGTCCTTGCCGTCGTGAAGGTTTTTAATCTTTTGATCCTGTTTGTCTTTTTCCAGCTGGTACAGGCGGGCTTTAAGCACCTTCATGGCCATTTCTTTGTTCCGGTGCTGGGATTTTTCCTGCTGGCACTGGACAATGATGCCGGTGGGCAGATGGGAAATCCGGACCGCGCTGCTGGTTTTGTTCACGTGCTGGCCGCCCGCGCCGCTGGCCCTGAAGACATCCAGGCGAATGTCTTTCTCGTCCACATCCACCACAATGGCGTTGTCCAGCTCGGGATAGACAAACACCGAGGCGAATGAGGTGTGGCGCTTCCGGCTGGCGTTAAACGGCGAGATCCTCACCAGGCGGTGCACCCCGGTCTCGGTTTTCACATAGCCGTAGGCGAAGTCCCCGGACGCCGTGAAGGTGACGCTTTTGACGCCCGCCTCCTCCCCGGGCTGGTAGTCGATGACGTCGCCGCTGAAGCCCTTTCTCTCCATCCAGCGCATGTACATCCGAAAAAGCATCTCCGCCCAGTCCTGGGCCTCGGTCCCCCCGGCGCCGGCGTTGATGGAGACAATGGCGTTTTTGGAATCGTCCTCTCCGTCCAGCATATACTCCAGGGAAAGGCGGCGGAGCCGCTCTTCCACAGACCGGACCCCTTCGGACACCTCGGAAAGGGCGTCGTCGTCCGATTCCTCCAGCGCCAGCTCCAGGAGAATGCCGCTCTCCTCCAGGTCGCCGGACAGGGCGTTGAATGTGTCAATGACCCCGGAAAGAAAGGTCCGCTCCTTTAAAACCGATGTGGTTTTTTCCGGGTTGTCCCAAAATGTTTTTTCGGCGATGATTTTTTCGATGTCCGCCAGTCTTTTTTCCTTGTCCGGCAGGTCAAAGATAACCTCTGAACTGAATGAGTTTCGCGTCCAGATTCTTAAGGGCCTGTTTGAGTTCCATGGACATTTTGTCGCCTCCGTGATTCTTTTTTTCGTTTGTTTTCAGATTCCGCCCCTTTTATAGCCCTTCGAAGCCGTTTCATCAAGACAAAAAACAAAGAGACGAAAACGCACGCCAGGGCGAAGAGATCCCCGCGCCGGGTGTAAAAGGTTTCTCCCTCGTAAACGGGCATGGCCGCAGCTATCGCCGCTTCCTTAAAAAGCCCGGTCTCGCCTGTGATCCTGCCGACGGGGTCGATAAAGGCGCTGATCCCGGTGTTGGCGGCCCGGACCACGGCGCGCCGGTTTTCAACGGCCCTTAAGACCGCCATTGAAAAATGCTGGCGCGCGGCGGATGTTTTTCCGAACCAGGCGTCGTTGGTGATATTGATCAAAAGACCGGCGCCGTTTTGGGCCATGAGCCGGGAGATATCCGGAAATATGATCTCATAGCATATCTGAATCCCGACCCGGCTTTCTTTCCACTCAAGGGTCCGGCCCACAGGGCCCGGGACAAAATCCCCGGCCTGGGCCACAATTTTCCCCAAAAAGGGCATGAAGCGCTTAAGGGGAATGTATTCGCCATAGGGCACCAGGCGGGACTTGTCGTAGCGGCCGAATACTTTCCCTTTCCCGCTCAAAAGGTAAGCGCTGTTGAGATACTCGACCCCGGCCGCGGTCCGCCGTCCCTGGGGCGAGCCGATGACAAAATCCGCGTCCATCCCGGCCAGACCCGCGAGGAGTTTGGGGGTCCGGCGTCTTTCCTGGAGAAAATAAAACGGCGTGGCTGTCTCCGGCCACACCACCAGGTCCGGCTCCCGGTCTTGAACGGACAGGGAGAGATCCAGGTATTTTTGAATGATTTGGGACGAAAAATTCGGGTCCCATTTTTTTTCCTGGGGGATGTTTCCCTGGACAAAGGCCACGGTTTTTTTGGGGGCCGACGCCATGAGCGCGTCCACGGATATCATGCGCCATTTTCCGTAGGAAAAAACAGCGGCGGAAGCGGCGAAAAGAAGCCCCAGCGCGCCCGCGGCCCGGGCCCGGGAAATGGTTTTGGCGCGAGCGTTTTTGAAGGAAAAAAACCCAAAAATCATCCAGACACAGGCGTTTGAAAAAACGATCCAGAACGACACGCCATAAACCCCGAAAAGATCGGCGATCTGGATAAAAGCCAGATTCTGATACTGCGAGCAGCCCAAAAATTCCCAGGGAAATCCGGCCATGACCCGGAAACGGGCGTATTCGCAGGCCACCCAGAACGCCGGAATCAAAAAAAGGCCTGAAAAGCGGTTTTTCGGCAAAGAAGCGGCGAGCATGGCGAAAAGCCCGGGGTAGCAGGCCAGGTACGCCGCCAGAAGAAACAAAATGGCCGCGGACACAGCCGGGCCAAGATTCCCGTACACCTGCATGGAGTGGACCACCCAGTAAAGCAGGGACAGGAAATGGATCAAACCGGCCATAAACCCCACGCGAAAACTCTTTCCCGGCGAGGCGCCTTCCACCGCCGCCAGCAAAGGAACCAGGGCCACGCAGGCCAGACCGGAAAAACCGGCCTCGGGAAACGAGGCGGTGAGAAGGAGGCCCGTCAGCGCGGCGGGAACGATTTTTTCATCGCGAACGTATTTTTGAATCAAAGTCATATTCATAATGGGTTTTTTTTCTTATGCCATCCGGTCGATCTCGTCGGCTTTTTTCTTCAGCCGCTTTTCCGAAACCGGGACGGCGGTTTTCAGCTCCTGGGCAAAAAGCGACACCTTGTATTCCTCCAAAAGCCAGTAAAACGACTCCACAGCCGTTTTCCGCTCCCTGCCGGCGCCGGACGCCAGGCTTTTGAGATAGCCGCTCAGCCGGTCGGAATGAATGTTGATCTTTTCCTGCCTGGCCCGGTCCTTTTCGGGATTTTCCGGGCCCCGCCGGGTCCGGACGGCCAGCGCGCTGATGTAGCGGGCGATGTCCCTGAGCCGGCCGGTGTCATAGATCTCCATAAAATGGACCGGCGCCAGACATTCCAGCTCTTTTTTCATCATTTGAAAAAAATCCGGGGCCGCCCCCTTTGTCGTCTCAAGGGAAAGGATCGCCCCAAGGGCGTTGTAATGGGCCTCCATGACCGCCAGCGCCCCGTCCTGGATTTTTCGGGACTGGTCTGGAATGGCCGGAAAAACCGAGCCCCTTAAATCCTCGAAGACCCGCCGGGTTCGGATGTCTTTGAAAAAGGCCCATCGAAGCGCCTGGTCAAACAGGCGTTTTTCCACCTTTGCCACCCCCCCGAAGCACGCGGCCCATTTCCGGGCTTTCGGGGGCAGGGAAAGGGACTTTTTTAAAAATTTCAAGTCTTTTGAGAAAACAGCGGCGCACAGGGAAAGCGCCCCCTCCCTGTGGGAGGCCAGCGCCTTTCCTGAGTTTGAAAAAAGCCGCAGGCGGACCCGCCCCTCCCGGCTTTCAAGGCCCGGGAAAAGACGCCAGTCGGACCCGTTTTTCAAACGAACCTCGATAAACGGGGGCAGGTCCGGAAAGTCCCATTTCACAATCCCGGTCCGTTCCCATTTGGCTTTTTCCGCCCGGATTTCCGGCCATGAATCGGGGTCCCCGGCCTCCCGGGCGCCCACGCGGCCCAGGAGGGAAAGATCCCGGCCCGCCGCGATTTCCCCTCCTCCCGGCCCTGTGATGGACACCCGGGCCCTGAGGTGGTCGGGCAGGCCCTCTTCCGACCACTGGGAGGCGGGAATGGAGATATTGAACCGCTTGAGCGCAAAGGCCGAGAGAGCGGTTTTAAGGGATTTTTCCTCCCGGGGCATCTCGCGGGCGATGATCTCCGCCGTTTGGGCCGCCGGCGCCAGGGCCTTTCGGCCGGCTTTGGGAAGGTTTTTGATCATCAGCGCGATTTTTTCCTTCAGCAACCCGGGGACCAGCCAGGCCAGGGGCTCGGCCATGGCCGGGGATGCCTTTGCCGCCGGGGTCGTCACGGTGAGGCCGTCCTTTTCCTTCCCGGGTTTGAAGTCATAGGCGCACGGGTATGAGTCCCGGCCGATGCAAAGGGCGTCCGGGTACTGGGACAGCTCCTTTTCATCGGGCTCGCTTAAGAAAAAGTGGTCCGGGCTCATGCGCAAAAAGCCGTCGCCCTTTTTTCTACGGATAATCCGGGCAAGGCCCCGGGCGTCGACCACGCCCGGCAGACGCGCTTTGTAAAAATCCGCGATGGCCTCATCCGGGGCCGCCACCCCCCTTTTTCGCAGGCGGCTTTCCACGTCCAGGGCATCTTCGGCCATTTTTCGGTTGCGCGCCAGAAATCCGAACTTCCCCCGGATATCGCCCTCCACCAGGGCCTTTTGGATAAAAATATCATGGGCGGTCTCCGGATCAATGGGGCCGTAGGGGGCCTTGCGGCCCGAAAGAATCACCAGGCCGAAAAGGGCGGCCTGCTCGTCCGCCACCACCTCGCCCCGATTTTTTTCCCACCGGGGATTGGAATAAGAATAACGGCACAGATCGCCCCCCAGTTTCTCCAGCCAGGCGGGATCAACGGCGCCCGCCGTTCTGGCGAACAGGCGGGAGGTCCGGACCATTTCAGAGGCCACGATCCAGGGTTTTTCCCGGTTGAACAAAACCGATCCCGGAAACAGCATGGGCTCCTTCCCCTTTGCCCCGAGATACAGGTTTTTGTCTTTTTTAACGGCGATGTTGGACAAAAACCCGCTTAAAATGGAGCGATGGACGGCGCCGTAGAGGGGATCGTCGATTCCCCGGCCTCCCTCTGAATTCGGACCCGGGGCCGGGTCTGCGGGGCGTTTTTTCTTCCCCTGGTTTTTCTTATAAAACCCCGACTCTCCCAGGGCCTTTGAAAGCTGGAAAAAAATGTCGCGCCATTCCCGCATCCGGGCGTGCGACAGGAAAAAACGCCGGCAAAACGCCGCCTCTTTTTTCCGAATCCGGCTTTGGGTCTCCCCGGCCTTCCGGCCCTTTTCCCCGATTTCCCGATACCCGCGCCACAGGTTGAGACACGTCATGAAATCCGACAGGGGATGGGTAAAAACCAATCGGGCGTTTTCGGCCTCCTCGCTTTTCCCCGGGGGCCGCTGCCGGGGGTCCCGGATGCTCAGAACCGAGACAATGACAAGGGCCGCCTCCACGCATCCCTCTTTTTTGGCCTCCATGAGAATCCGCGACAGCCTCGGGTCCGCCGGGAGCCGGGCCATGAGGCGTCCCATTCCGGTGAGGACAAAAGAGCCGGATTTGCGGGCGATGGCCCCCAGCTCCAGAAGAAGCTTAAACCCGTCCCGGACGCTCCTGGGGGCCGGAATGTCAATGAAGGGAAAATCCGCCACATTTCCCAGCTTAAGCGCGATCATTCGTAAAATAACCTCGGCGAGGTTGGCGCGAAGAATCTCCGGGGGCGTGAAAACCGGGCGTTTTTCGAAGTCCTCTTTCGAATAAAGCCGGACGCACACCCCTTTTTCCACGCGACCGCACCGGCCCAGGCGCTGGTTCGCGCTGCTCTGGGAGATGGGATCCACCGGAAGGGAGGTGGCCCGAAGCGCCGGGGAGTAGCGCGATATCCGGGCCAGGCCCGAGTCGATGACATATTTGATCCCGGGTATGGTCAGGGAGGTCTCCGCCACATTGGTGGCGATGACGATTTTATTTCGGGAAAGGGGTTTGAACACCTTTGCCTGGGCCGCCCCGGGCAGACGGGCGTACAGGGGAAACAGGGCCGCGTTTCGGCAGTCCCGGCCTTTGAGGATTTCAAAGGTTTCATGGATGTCCCGCTCCGTGGGCATAAAAATCAGAATATCCCCCCGGGGGTTTTTGCGATAGAGCCATTCCACAGCGTCCGCCGCGGCCTCCACATAATGAAGCTCGCCCGTGTCTTTTTCACTGGGCCCTGATTTTTTTTCAATGGGAAAGTAAAGGGTCTCCACCGGAAACATCCGGCCCGGGATCTCAATGACCGGGGCGTCGTCAAAGGCCTTTGAAAATTTCTCAGCGTCAATGGTGGCCGAGGCGATGACGACCCTGAGATCGGGCCTTTGGTCCAGAAGACCCCTTAAAAACCCCAGGATGAAATCAATGTTTAAGCTTCGCTCGTGGGCCTCGTCCACGATGATGGCGTCGTACCGGGAAAGACGGGGGTCGCTTTGGGTTTCGGCCAGCAGGACGCCGTCGGTCATAATTTTAATCCGGGTCTCTTTGCGGGTTTTGTTCTCAAAACGGATCTTGTGGCCCACGAAGCCCCCGGGTTTTTGACCCATCTCCGAGGCGATCCGGGCCGCGATGGACACCGCCGCGATTCGCCGGGGCTGTGTGCAACCGATCATTTTCTCCGCGCCCAGCCCGGCCTCCAGGCACAGCCCGGGCAGCCGGGTGGACTTGCCCGAGCCGGTGGCCCCGGAGATGATCGTCGCCGGGCTGTTTTGAATGGCGGCGATGATCTCCTTTTTTTTGTCAAGAATGGGGAGCCGGGGGGCGTCCGGGCGGCCCGTGTTTTTTTTATTTGATTTTTTGGGGTTGCTTTGAGTCATTCCAAGCTCTATATTTGACAGCATCGTAAAAAATCCGATCTACTGTGTTGTAGCTTAAATTTTATAATATGGAATTTTTTACGACGCTGTTCCGTGATTTTTTTGCGAGGTTATCATACTTGTAAAAATGAGCCTTAACCCTATATATAAATCAGGACAAACAAAAAAATGCAACGCAAAAAAAACAAAATTTTGAAACCCGAAACCGCGCTTTTCTGGCATTTCCCATGTTAAGCGTTGAGAATCTGGAAAAAGCCTTCGGGGGCCGGACCCTGTTTGACGGGGTCCGCTTCCGGGTCAACAAGGGAGAGCGCGTGGGGGTCGTGGGGCGAAACGGCCACGGCAAGACCACCCTTTTTAAAATCATCGTCGGCGACGAAGAGCCCGACCGGGGATGCGTGACGGCGCCCGGGAACTACCGGATCGGACACGCGCGCCAGCGCATTGAGTTCGCGGGACCCACCATCCTAGACGAGTGCATGCGGGGTCTTCCCGAAAGCGACTCGGATCATTCCTGGAAGGCGGCCCGGATTCTGTCCGGACTGGGCTTTTCCGAAGCCGACATGGAGCGGCGGCCCGATGAATTTTCCGGAGGATTCCAGGCGCGGCTGAACCTGGCAAAAGCCATGGTCTCAGAGCCGGACATGCTTCTTTTAGACGAGCCCACCAATTACCTGGACATCGCCTCCATTCGCTGGATCATCCGTTTCCTTCAGGACTGGCCCCGGGAGCTGATGCTCATCACCCACGACAGGGGATTTATGGATCAGGTGGCCACCCATATCGTGGGCATTCACCGGGGAAAGGCCCGAAAAATCAAAGGCGACACCCGGAAATACTATGAACGCCTGGCGTCGGACGAAGAAATTTACGAAAAAACCCGGATCAATGACGAAAACAAGCGAAAAGAAATGGAGCGCTTCATCACCCGTTTCCGGGCCAAGGCCCGGCTGGCCGGCATGGTTCAGTCCCGGGTGAAAACCCTTGACAAAATGGAGAAAAAAAACCAGCTGGAAAAAATCCAAAGCCTGGAGTTTCGATTCACCGAAACACCTTTTTTCGCCAAACGCATGGGGACCGTCGAGGACCTGGCCTTTTCATACAGCTCCCAGCCGCCGCTTTTCTCCGATTTGGGCTTTGCCATCGGCGCCCGGGACCGGATATGCGTGATCGGGAAAAACGGCAAGGGCAAAACCACCCTGGTCAAAATTCTGGGCGGAACCCTCGCCCCCACCCGGGGAAAGGTCTCCTTCCACGCCGCCGCAAAGGCCGGGGTTTTTGAGCAGACCCATGTGGAGAGCCTGGCGCCTTCACGGACGGTGGAGGATGAGATTCTGTCCGCCCAGGCCGGGGGAGACCGCCGTCTGGCCCGGGACATCTGCGGCGCCATGATGTTTTCCGGAGACGACGCGCTGAAAAAAATAGAAATCCTGTCCGGCGGGGAAAAAAGCCGGGTGATGCTGGGAAAAATCCTGGCCTCGCCCGCGAATCTCCTGGTCCTGGACGAGCCCACCCACCACCTGGACATGGAGTCCTGCGACGCGCTTCTGGCCGCCCTTGACCGCTTCAATGGGGCCGTGGTCATGGTCACCCACAATGAAATGTTTTTAAACGCCCTCGCCCGCCGCCTCATCGTCTTTCAGGATGGCCGGGTGGAATTCTTCGAGGGTGGCTACCCGGAATTTCTGGAAAAAAAGGGGTGGGGAGAAGAAAAGGACCCAAAGGCCATGCCCGGCGCCCCGGGCCCGGCGGCCCCGAAAGAAAAAGACAACGCTGGAAAAACCATGGGAAAAAAAGAGATGAGACGCCTGCGCTCCGGCCTCATCGCGGAAAAAGCCGGCGTCCTGGCGCCCATCCGGAAACGAATGGACGCCCTTGAGACCGAGATCGAAAAAAAGGAAGAAAACCTGGAACAGATCAACCTCGACCTGGCGGCGTCCTGCTCCGAAAATCGGGGGGAGAAAATCGCCGCCCTTTCCAAAAAGGCCCACGAATGCCGGGCATCCATCGACGGGCTGTATGACCGCCTGGAGAAGGCCGCCGATGAGTTTGAAGAAGAGGAGAGGCGTTTTGACGGGCGACTCGAATCCCTGACCGCGTCGTAAAATATCCAATCCGTCGCGTTTTAAAAAACGGCCATAAAAAAACCCGACGGGCTTTGAACGCCCCGCCGGGTTTTGATTATCCAATATGGACTGATTTCAAATCGAGATTAGAAATCCACCTGCAGTTTGTGATAGATGGTGAAGGTGTCGTCCACTTCGTTGACCGTGTTGATTTTCTTCCAGAGATCTCCTGCATTCAGGAAGCCCAGACGCATGGTGTAGGTCAGGTTGTCCATAAGATTCCAGGACATGTTGACGTCAAACTCAATTCCGTAGTCGTCGCTTTCAGCATCCCCGGCCTGATCAGCGGTGGCCCCGCCGATATTCCCCCACAGGCTGATGTCTTCGGTCAGCGCGTATTTGGCGCCCAGGTACCACAGTTTCACGCCATACTGGGTCACAGGGGTTGTTCCAGTGCTATTCAACAGGCAGTCGGCGTCGGAGAATATCACAAATTTGTCCCAGTCCGCCCCGATTCCGCCGTAGAAGGTGTTCCCCGCCTCTGAGTTAGCGTCGGTTGTGTCGTCACCGCTGGCAAAGGCATAACCGGCCTCAAAGCTGAAGGGCCCGGGAATGTCATAGGTGGCCTCAATGTTGTATGACAAACCGCTTATGTCGCCATCCTTGGTTCCCTCCGGTCTGTCAATATCGCCAAACTCATAAATCAACTCGGCCTGGATCCCAAGATCACCGAATTTTCCCTTGTAATAGGGGACAAGCACTCTTTTATTGATATCTGTCGTTCCGGTGGATCTGTAGTTGGCATAAGCGCCCAGCAAACCGGCAACGCCATTTTCAAGCTTGTAAATACCAGCAAGATAAATGATATCATCATCCTGATCGGAGCCTTTGACCGTGTTGGCGTCGCCTTCAGTCGATTTCTGAGCGATGCCCACGAGGGTCAGTTTGTCGCTGTAGGGAAGGGTGTATTTAATTCGATCAAAATCTCCCTCGTAATCGCCGAAGGCAGTTCCCCAGGCCCCGCCCTTCATGCGGCCGATGTCAAATTTTCCGTAATCGGAGAGAATGGTGATATACGCCCGGTCCATGTCAATGGAGTCGGTGGCGGCGGCATACGGACCGACTGTTCCCAGCTTATACCCATCAAAGATATCCGCCTGGAAGGTCAGAGAAATCTTGTCCGTGGGTTTGACAACAGCCTGCATACGCACCCGGGTGTCATAGTAAGCGTTTGAATCCTGGTCATCGGCGTTCAGGCCCGGATTGGCCATTGAAAACCCGCGCGCTCTCATGTGTCCGCTTAAATCCACCGCCATTGAAGGCGCGGCAAGCAGAAGAGCGAAGCAAACAGCCACAAGTGAAACTAAAAATTTTTTCATCTGTTTTCCTCCTAAAGTTTGTTTATCTGTTTTTTTCCGTCCATTTCCCTTTTTCGTTTCGTCCATTATTCTTCAATAAACCAAACGCAACGACGACTTTATTACCGTTTCGCCGGTTTGTCAAGAAATTATTGTTATTTCTTGGGATGGCATTTGGCGCAGGTCGTGGGCGCGGCCTTGGTTTTGGTTCTCCTGTTAAAATTCTTATGGCAGCCCTTGCAGTTGTAATGCAACGCCTCGGCGTGGTATTCCAGCCTCTGCTTTTTGGACAGCTTGGGCGCGCCTTTCCCCTTGGGTCTTTCGCTGGGTATTTTGTGGCACTCAATGCAACGCTGAACATCGTCGCCCGCCTTTAAAGCCAGGGGTTTGCCCTTGTCGTCGTGGTGGCACTCGCCGCATCCGGCCTTGTATTCCTCGACGTGTTTTTTGTGAGTGAGCTTGACGATGCCTTTCTTATGCTTGGCGTACTCCGGGCTGTTCAGCTCTATCACGTCCGGAGCCGTGGTCCCGGCCATGATTCCGGCCGCCGCGAACAGGGTGGCCATGCCCGCGATCATCATTATCAGCAGTAAAGATTTTTTTTCCATGGATTGTGATTCCCTCCTTTTTTTCATGAACCTTTGTTTTAAAAAAATTCAAAACCCGCTAATTTTTTTCCCGCCGGCGCAAGTCCGTTCCGGCAGGCCCATTCCAAGCCCGGCCAAATCAGACAAACCTGTCAGGCGCCATCGTCTCTCTTAACAGGCGAAAATGGTTCTGTCAATGGCAAAACCGGGGTTTTTTAATCCGGGGGCTCTTTTTCTCCTCCGTCATCGCTTTTTTCTTTTTTTTCGTCCTTTCCGGCTCCTTTTTTCCCCCCGAACACCTTCGCGCCGATGATGCTGATTTCGTACAGCGCCATGAGGGGGCCGGCCATCATGACCTGGGTGACCACGTCAGGAGGCGTCAGAATGGCCGCGCCGGCGAAAAAAATCAGCAGGGCGTATTTCCGGTTTCGCTTTAAAAAGTCGATGGACACAATGCCCATTCGGACAAAGAACGTCAGGACGAGGGGAAGCTCAAACACCAGGCCGAAGGCCAGAAGGAGCCGGGATGCGAAGCTTAAATATTCCCGCATGGACGGCATGGGCCGGATGATTTCAGTGGCGAATCCCAGGAAAAACCGAAAGCCGAAGGGAAACACCACGAAATAGCCGAACAGGGCGCCGCCCACGAAAAAAAAGGACGACAGGATCACGATGGGGATCAGGGCGCGCCGCTCGTTTTTGTACAGGCCGGGCGCCACAAACATCCAGAATTCGTACAAAATGACGGGGGCGGCCAGGATCAGGCCCGACAGGAAAGCCACTTTCAGGTAGGTGAAAAACGCCTCGGGAAGGCCGGTGAAAATCAGGGTGTCCCCGGGGTTGAGGGCCTCTTTGAGAGGCGTCATGAGAATCTCGAAAAGGATCTCTTTGAAGAAATAGGAGGCGGCAAAGCCCACGCCCACCGCGACAAAGCACACGATGAGCCTTTTTCTCAGCTCATCCAGGTGGGAGGTGAAAGGAAGTTTCGATTCTTCATCCATTGCCGGTCATGCTTCCGGGATCGGCCCCGCCGGTTTTGCGGGGGGCCGTTTCAGGGGGAGTTTTCGCCTCGTCTTCGCCCGCGGCTCCGGAATCCTCTTCGGCGTCGTCCCCGTCCTCATTTTCCAGGGGTTCGGAGTCCGGAGATTTCGGGGAGCCGTCCGGGAACCCGGGGCCGTCCTCAACGCCTTTGATATCCCCCTCCAGATCAATGGACGCTTTTAAATCGCTTGTGGCCCGTTTAAACTCTCCCATGGCGCGTCCCAGGGATTTTGCCAGATCGGGCAGTTTTTTCGGCCCGATGACAATCAGCGCGATCACAAGGATCATAATCATTTCAGGCATGCCGATGCCGAACATAGTGGACGTCCTTTCGGGCGGAATTTTTTACGACGCTGTCCCGTGCTTTTCTACGAGTTTATCAATATTAAAAAAAGCCGGTCTATCGTTTCGAGAACTGGAAATGGGCCCGCGCGCCCTTCTGACCGTATTTTTTTCTTTCCTTGACCCGGGGGTCGCGCTTGACAAAACCCGCTTTTTTAAGGGCCTGTCTGAGATCGGGGTCCCACAGGATCAGAGCCTTGGTGATGCCGTGCCGAAGGGCCCCGGCCTGGCCGGAGACGCCCCCGCCCCGCACGGTGGCCCGGATGTCGAATTTACCCAGCGTGTGAGTCAGGGTCATGGGCTGGGTCATGATCATGGAGGCGGTCTGGACCCTGAAATACTCCTCGGCGGGCATGTCGTTGATGATAATTTTTCCATCGCCCGGGGTCAGCCAGGTCCGGGCCACTGCGTTCTTTCTTTTGCCGGTGGCGTAGTAAACGTTTTCGGTCACTTTGAAATCCTTTAAGATGTCGTCCAATCGATTTTTTAAGGTTTCCGGGTTAAGACAGCGAAAGCGGCTCGGGCCGCTGGGCTTCGTGGGGATGCTCGCTTCCGGCGTAAACCTTGAGCTTTTTAAACAGCTTCCGGCCGAGCCTGTTTTTCGGCAGCATGCCCTTTACAGCGGAACGGATGAGGTCTTCGGGCCGCTTCTCCATCAGTTTTTTCGCCGTGATGGTTTTAAGCCCGCCGATATATCCGCTGTGCCGGTGGTACTGTTTTTTATCCCATTTTCCGCCGGTCAGCACAATCTTTTCGGCGTTGATCACCACCACGCTGTCGCCTGTGTCCACATGGGGGGTAAAAAGGGGGTTGTGTTTCCCCCTCAAACGGGCCGCCACCTGGGAGGCGAGCCTTCCCAGGACGGCCCCGTCCGCGTCCACCATGCGCCACACGTTGGGGTTGTCGGATTTTTTCGCGCTGTATGTCTGTTTTTTCATGTGGTTAACCTCATGTGTTTTTATAAAAAGGCTATTTGTAATGAAAAAACCGCTCCCTGTCAAGAAAAAGTTTTTTGAGTTTGTAGAGTTCGTTGGGTTTATAGGGTTTGTTGAGTTCATCAAAAACCGCTGCGACGCATTTTTTACGGCGCCGTCCACTTTGATAAACTCGTAAAAAAGTCCCGGAACGCAGTAGATCGGATTTTTTACGACGCCATCAACTTTATAATTGACTTGAGCGCGCCCAGGCGCCATTTTAAACCATTGACTGAAACCATTCCAAACCCGGCCCGCCCGAAACAGCGGCGGGGCCGGGTCCGGTCAAAAAAGGGAGGGCCAAAACCATGACTTATCATCTCATCAGTCTGGCCGGCGCGTTCGCCCTGATGGGCGTCGCATGGCTTTTTTCCACCCATCCCCGACGCCTGAATTTCAAAACCATCGCCTGGGGGGTCGGCCTTCAGGCGGCCCTGGCCGCCGTGGTCTTCCTGGCGCCGGCCAGCCGGGGCCTGTTTCTGACGTTAAACGACATCACCAACAGCCTGCTCGCCTCGGCCATGGCCGGGGCCCGGTTCTGTTTCGGGTACCTAAGCGGCGGCCCCGCGCCCTTCGAGGCGTCCAAACCCCAGTTCGGCTTTATCCTGGCCTTCCAGGGCCTTCCCACGATCCTGTTCTTTTCGGCCCTGATCTCGATCCTTTATTTTTACGGAATCATGCAGGCCGTCATCCGCCTTTTCGGACGCCTGTTTTCCCGGCTCATGAAAATCTCCGGCGCCGAGGCTGTGGCGGTTTCCAGCAACATCTTTGTGGGCGTGGAGTCCATGCTGGCCATCCGCCCCCACATCCGCCGGATGACCCGCTCCGAGCTGTGCCTGGTTCTGACGGCGGGCATGGCCACCGTGGCCTCCAACGTCCTTTTAATATACGTTCTGTTTCTGCGAGACGTGTTCCCCGCCATCGCCGGTCACCTGATATCGGCGTCCATCCTCTCGGCCCCGGCGGCCGTGGTCATGTCCAAAATTCTCATGCCCGAAACCGAAACGCCCGAAACCCTGGGAAAAGCGGCCCGGATTCACGCGGAAAAAGAGGACAATGTGTTCGCCGCCGTCATCTCCGGCGCGAACTCGGGGGTGAGGCTCGTCGTGGGCATCGTGGCGCTTCTCGTCGCCGTTCTGGGTCTGGCGGCCCTGGCGGACAGCCTTCTCGGCTGGGGATGGGGACACGCGGGCGGATGGCTGGGCATGGGGGGCGAGCTGTCGCTGAAAACCATCATGGGATGGGTCGCCTACCCCTTTGTTCTGATCATGGGGGTTCCCCCTGAAGACGCCCTGGCGGTGTCGAAAATCGTGGGAAGCCGGACCATCATCACCGAGCTGGCCGCCTACGGGGACCTGGCCGGGGCCATCCGCGAAAACGCCATCGTCCATCCCCGCTCGGCCGTCATCGCCGCCTACGCCCTGTGCGGGTTTTCCCACATCGCCTCCATGTCCATATTCGTGGGCGGGGCCGCGGCCCTGGCCCCGGAGCGGACCCGGGACATCAGCGCGGCGGGCCTGCGGGCGCTGGCCGCCGCCACCCTGGCCTGCCTGATGACCGGATGCATGGCCGGGCTTTTTTACACAAACGACGGCTCCATTCTTCTGGGGGGATGATGAAATCCGGCGGTCTGAACACGTGTGATCTCCGCTTCATGGATGAAGAAATACGGCATTATTTGAAAATCCCGAATAAAATCACTTTAGACGCGCTTTCGGAAAACAAAAAAGATATGCCGGTTTTTAATACGATGGATGAGTTGCGAGAGGATTTGCTGAAGTGAAATATCCGCTTCGCAGAACCAGGCAATTTCAAAAAGATGTCAAGAGATTGAGGGAATGATAAAAAAAGGAGAGACCATGCAAACCGTAATGGATGAAGGCCGCCTTAAACAAGTCTTTAAAGAAGCGCTTGCGGAAATGATCGAAGAAAAGCAAAGCCTGTTCCATGATATTGTCGTGGAAGCCATAGAAGACATTGCCTTAAATCTCGCCATCCGGGAAGGCCGGGGATCTGGAAAAGCGACCCGGCAGGAAGTCTTTGACATACTGGAAGGCCGGTCGTGATTCTCGATTTTAAAAAAAGTTTTGCGAAAGATTTAAAAAAACGTAAAACCGACAAACAGTTAATGAAACGGGCAAGACAGGTTATCCAAGCAGTTGAGGCGGCCCGTGATATCCGCGCCATCCGGAACCTCAAAAAACTAAAGGCCCAGGGCAACCACTACCGAATCAGGGTCGGCGCTTATCGCCTGGGCCTTATTATTGAGGATGATACCGTCTGCTTTGTCAGATGTCTGCACCGAAGCGAGATTTACCGCTATTTCCCTTGATCCAAATTGACAGCATGATAAAAAAACAGAAAAAAATTTGACAAGACGAATAAATCTGTAAGGATAAAAAAGAAAAAAACCGCAAAAAAAAAGGCTTGAGCCCCCGGCCCCCTACCGGTCCAGATGCCGCCGAACAGCCGTCTCCAGACCCGCCACGCCCCCGGGCCCGGTCCAGATGACGCCGGGGTCCTTTTTAAACCAGGTGAGCTGGGTTTTGGCGTATCGCCTTGTGTCCCTTTTCATGGTCTCCACAGCCTCGGATTCGGAGACGCGCCCGGCGATGAAATCGGCCATGTGGCGGTACCCGATGGCGCGCATGGATTTAAGGTCCTCCCGGTAGCCCATGTCGAAAAGACCCCGGACCTCTTCGGGAAACCCAGACGCCATCATGGCGTCCACCCGGCGGTTGATCCGGTCGTAGAGCTTTTCCCGGTCCATATTCAGGCCGATCTTCAGCGCGTCAAAACGCCGGTCCCCGAAGGCGTGGGCCTTTTGTCTTTCGGTGATGGGCCGGCCCGAGGCGTAAAACACCTCCAGAGCCCGGGAGGTTCGAAACACGTCGTTGGGATGAATCCGTTTCGCGGCCTCGGGATCGACGCGGGCCAGTTTGTCATGAAGAAACCCGGGCCCGTTTTCCCGAAGCTCCCTTTTGACCGCGTCCCGCGCGCCGGGGTCGGCGGGCCCCGCGTCAAACAGGCCGGACAAAAGGGCCTTGATATAAAACCCGGTTCCCCCGGCCACGATGGGGACCCGGTTTTTTTCCAAAACGGCCTTTGCCGCCCGGTCCGCCTGACGGGCGAAACGCGCGGCGTCAAAATCCCCATCCGGAAACACGATATCCACCATGTGGTGCCGGACCCGGGCCCGCTCCTCCGGAGTCGGCTTGGCGGTCCCGATATTCATGAATTTATAGATCTGCATGGAGTCGGCGCCGATGATCTCGCCGCCGATTCTTTCCGCCATCTCAATGGCGTCGGATGTTTTTCCCACCCCGGTGGGGCCGCACACCACAATGATCCGGGGCGGTTTTTTTTCTGTTCCGGGGGAAATCATGGGCTCATCTTTCATAATCGTCTATGTATAATATGAAGATTTTCTGTTGACAACCCCTTTCCCAGTTTATATTTATACAGTTTGTTTCAATGAAAAAAAGAGGCGGGGCCTGTCTTTGCCTCCATCCCATAATGTTTACTATTATATAACTTAGGAGCAGAAACTGATGTCAAAAGATACAATCGGATCCGTCATGGTGGTCGGGGGGGGGATCACGGGCATGCAGGCGGCCCTGGACCTCGCCGATTCGGGATATTATGTGCATCTGGTCGAAAAGGGTCCTTCCATCGGCGGGGTCATGGCCCAGCTGGACAAGACGTTCCCGACCAACGACTGCGCAATGTGAATTATCTCTCCTAAACTGGTCGAGGTCGGCCGGCATCTGAACATAGAGCTGAGAACGTTAAGCGAAATCAAAAGCATAGAGGGCGAAGAAGGAAACTTCACGGTGAAGGTCCTGAAAAGCCCCCGGTACATTGACGAGTCCAAATGCATCGGCTGCGGGGCGTGCGCCGAAAAATGCCCGAAAAAAGTCGTGGACACGTACAACGAGGGCCTGGCCCAGCGAAAAGCCGCCTACGTGGAGTACGCCCAGGCGGTTCCCCTCAAGTACCGAATCGACGGGGAGAACTGCATCTACCTGAACAAAAATGGAAAATGCGGCGCCTGCAAAAAAATCTGCCCCACCGAGGCTGTGGATTTTGATCAAAAGGAAGTCGAAGAGGACGTTCATGTGGGCGCGGTGGTTCTGTCCCCGGGCTTTAAGGCGTTTGACCCCTCGAAGCTGGAAGACTACTACCATTATAAAGACTGCGACAACGTGGTGACCGCCATGGAGTTCGAGCGGATCCTCAGCGCCACCGGGCCCTTTCATGGCCACCTGGTCCGGCCCTCGGACCAGGCCGAGCCTGAAAAAATCGCGTTCCTCCAGTGCGTGGGGTCCCGGGACATCCACCACTGCGACCACGAATACTGCTCGTCGGTGTGCTGCATGTACGCCATCAAAGAGGCCATCATCGCCAAGGAGCACGCCGCCTCCGATATGGACGCCTCGATATTTTTCATGGACATCCGGACCCACGGAAAGGATTTTGAAAAATACTACAACCGGGCCCAGGACGAGGGAGTCCGCTTTGTCCGGACCCGGGTCTCCAAAATCACCGAGGACCCCGAAACCCAGGATGTGATCATTCATTACTCCGAGCCCGACGGCGCCGTGAAAAAGGAGCGCTTCAGCCTGGCGGTTCTGTCCGTGGGCTTCGAGACGCCGCCCGAGGTGGCGAATCTGGCCGGGGATATGGGCGTTGAGCTGACAAAGGGGAATTTCTGCAAAGCGACCTCCTTCGCCCCCACCCAGACGTCCCGGAAGGGCGTGTTCGCGTGCGGGGCCTTTCTGGGCCCCAGAGACATCCCCCAGTCCGTGGTGGATTCCAGCGCCGCGGCCATGGCCGCCGGGGAAATACTGGCGCCGGCCCGGAACTCACTGACCCACGCGCCTGAAAAAATCGCGGAAACCGACATCTCAGGGCAGCGGCCCCGGGTCGGGGTGTTTGTGTGCAAGTGCGGCATCAACATCGCCGGCGTGGTGGACGTGCCGTCGGTGGCGGAATACGCGGCCACCCTGCCGTACGTGGAATACGCGGCGGACAACCTGTACTCATGCTCCCAGGACACCCAGGACGCGCTGTCGGAAATCATCCGGGAGAAAAAGCTCAACCGGGTGGTGGTGGCGGCGTGCACCCCGAAGACCCATGAGCCCCTGTTCCAGGAGACCCTGGTGAACGCGGGCCTGAACAAGTACCTGTTTGAAATGTGCAACATCCGGAACCAGGACTCCTGGGTTCACAAAAACAACCCGGAAATGGCCACGGAAAAGGCCAGGGACCTGGTGCGCATGGCCGTGTCCAAGGCCGCCCTCATGGGGCCTTTGGCGGAGACGGAGCTGACGGTGAATCAGACCGCCCTCATCGTGGGCGGCGGGGCCGCGGGCATGACCGTCGCCAAAAGCCTCTCAGCCCAGGGGTATGACACCCACATCATTGAGAGTTCGGACCGCCTGGGCGGCCAGGCGCTGAGTCTGCGCCGCACGGCCCTGGGAGAGGATGTGGGGGAAAATCTCTCCCGGCTGACAAACGACGTGTCCGGAAACGACAAAATTCATGTCCATCTCAACTCCCGGCTCACGGGCGTGGAGGGGTTTGTGGGCAACTTCAAATCCACCGTGGACGCCTCCGAAGGGTCCCAGGAGGTCATTGAGCACGGCGTGACCATCATCGCCACCGGCGGCTCAGCCCTGAAACCCTCCGAATACCATTACGGAGAGGATCCCCGGATTGTGACCAGCCTGGAGCTGGACCGGAAGCTGATGGAGGAGGACCCGTCGCTCAAAGACATGAAATCGGCGGTGTTCATCCAGTGCGTGGGCTCCCGGGAAAAAGAGCGGCCCTACTGCTCCCGTGTCTGCTGCGCCCACTCCCTCACAAACGCCCTGGAGCTTTTAAAGCTCAACCCGGAAATGAACATATACATTCTTTACCGGGACATCCGCACATACGGGGAGCGGGAGTCGCTGTACAAAGAGGCCCGGGCCAAAGGGGTCCGCTTTATCCGCTATACCCCGGAGGACAAGCCCAAAGTGGATATCGTGGACGGGAAAATCCAGGTGTCGGTGAAAAACCCCATCCTGGGAAAAATCCTGACCCTGAAAGGCGCCGGACTGTTGTCCCTGGCCTCGGCCATTGTGCCCGGGGACAACGAGGAGCTGGCCCAGTTTTTCAAGGTGCCCATAAACGAGGATGGGTTCTTTGTGGAGCGGCACGCCAAACTGGGGCCGTCGGAGTTCGCCACGGACGGGGTGTTTTTATGCGGCCTGGCCCATTACCCCAAACCGATGGACGAAGCCGTGGCCCAGGCCCAGGCGGCGGCCTCCCGGGCGCTGACCCTTCTTTCCCGG
The DNA here is from genome assembly GCA_900659855.1 of Candidatus Desulfarcum epimagneticum. NCBI lineage: Bacteria > Pseudomonadati > Thermodesulfobacteriota > Desulfobacteria > Desulfobacterales > Desulfobacteraceae > Candidatus Desulfarcum > Candidatus Desulfarcum epimagneticum. The sequence goes on along the minus strand of CAACVI010000001.1, from coordinate 450,207 downwards.
AAAAACATTTTCACCAGCGGGGCCATCGCCGAAACCGAGCCGGCCAAATGCGCCGAGTGCGGGGTCTGCGTGTCCCTGTGCCCCTATTCCGCGCCGAGCTTCCTGGAGGAGGGGCCGTTTACAGGAAAGGCCCAGGTCAATCCCGTTCTGTGCAAAGGATGCGGACTGTGCGTGGCCTCGTGCCGCTCCGGAGCCATTCATCTCAAAGGATTCGACAACGACCAGATCATGGCCCAGATCAGCGCCATGAACCAGTCCGCTTAAACTGCGGCTCGCTTAAAACAGCCCGTTTGAAACGGGCCGTTTAAATAAGATAAGGAGAAAAACATGTCTGATTGGGAACCCAAAATCACCAGTTTTCTATGCAGCTGGTGCAGCTACGGCGCCGCCGATCTGGCCGGCGTCAGCCGGATGGAATATCCCCCGAACATCCGGGTCATCCGCATTCCCTGCACCGGGCGCATGAGTCCGAAATTTTTTCTGGCCGCGCTCAGGGAAGGCGCGGACGGCGTGTGGGTGTCCGGGTGACATCCCGGCGAATGCCATTACCTGGAAGGTAATTATTACGCAAGAAGAAAGTTCGCCCTTTTCAAAAACCTGATGGAATACATGGGGCTTGAGCCCGATCGCCTGCAATTCTCATGGATATCCTCAGCCGAATCGACCAAGTTCATCGATGTGGTCAACGACGTCACGGAGTCCATCAAAAAACTGGGCCCCGGCAAAACGTTTTTAAACAACCGCGACCGGGGCGAGGTGGCTTAATATGACAGGATATATCGACAAGATCAAAGAGATATCAAAACGGATTCTGGCGGACGGCGAGGCGGACATGGTCATCGGCTTTCGGAAAGGGACCATGCCCCTGTCAAACGAGCCGTGCATGATCACAAAGCCCGAGGACGTCGAGACCCTGGTGTGGGACGGCTCCTGCGGGATCAACCTGGCCAACTACCTCACCGGGATCGGGGACAAAAAAGCGGCCGTCATCGCCAAAGGATGCGACTCCAGAAACCTGGTCACCCACATTGTGGAGAACAAAGTCAAAAGGGACAACCTCTTTGTCATCGGGGTTCCGTGCGAAGGCATGATCGACAGGCGCAAAGTCGTCGAAATGTGCCCGGCCGAGATCGTCGAGGCTGTTGAGGACGGGGACAAGGTGACGGTCAAAGGCGCCGGTTTTGAAAAGACCCTGGACAAAAAAGAGGTTCTCCGGAAAAACTGCGCGGCGTGCGCCCACCAAAATCCCGTGATCCATGACGAAATGGCGGGCGAGCCCGTTCAGGAACAGACCGGCGTGGACCGATGGGAGGAGATCCGGGAGATCGAGGAGATGGATTCGGCCGGGAGACAGGAATTTTTCGACAATCTCTTCGCCCCGTGCATCCGCTGCTACGCCTGCCGGAACGCCTGCCCCCTGTGCTACTGCCCCGAGTGTTTTGTGGATGAATCCGCGCCCCAGTGGGTGGGAAAAACCGAAAATCCGGCGGACGTGAAAACATTCCACATTCTGCGGGCGTATCACTGCGCCGGCCGCTGCACGGACTGCGGCGCCTGCCAGCAGTCGTGCCCTGTGGGAATCAATATGCGACTTTTGACCAAAAAGCTTGAAAAGGACTGCTTTGATCTTTTTGGGTGGGAAGCCGGCCTCTCTCCGGAAAAACGTCCGGCCCTGGACGCCTTCGCGCCGGAAGACCCGGATGATTTTATCAAATAAATGAAGGTGGACTGACATGAAAATCATCAAAATAGACAAAAAAGACTGGCCCGCCGGACTGGAAAAATCCAGGGGCGCATACCGCCTCATCGGTCCCGTCATGGACGCCGGGGGCCGGTTCGCCTCAAAATTCCGGGAGCTGGACAAAGGAGAGCTTCCCGATTTGAGCGTGGCGGACACCGTCCTTTCCCCCAAATCCATCGCCTTTCCCCAGTCCGAGACCATGTTCGAATACACCACGGACGAAACAAGCGATGATCGCGATATTTTGAAAAGGCCCGAAAGGGACTATTCCCCAACCGCCGTCATCGGCATCCGACCCTGCGACGCGGCCTCTTTTCTGATCCTTAAAAAGAATTTCGACACCAAAGAGTATCGAGACCCCTACTGGGCGGACGCCTACGAGTCGTGCGTGTTCATCGGCCTGGCGGCCGACGACCCGCTTCCCGAGGACTTCAGCCCAAGCGTGGGCTCCGGCCCCTTTGACGAATCCGGGCTGGATGTTCTTCTGGCGAACGGCGGGGATTTTTTCCTGGCCAAAGTCATCACCGACAAAGGGGAGGCCTATTTAAAGGCCGCGGGATGGGAGACCGACGCCGGCCCGGAGGCCGCCAAACAGCTGGAGGACATGAAGGCCGGGGCGGAAAAAAAGATATCCTCCGCCATATCCTTTGACCGGATCCTGGACCAGTCCATCCTGGACCTTTACGACGCCGACTTCTGGGACGATGCGGCCTTTGCCTGCCTCAACTGCGGCACATGCGCCTATGTGTGCCCCACATGCTGGTGCTTCGACATCCAGGATGAGACCCGCGGCCATTCGGGCCAAAGGAACAAACTGTGGGACGCGTGCATGTTTCCCCTTTTCAGCGTTCACGCCTCGGGCCACAACCCGAGAAGCTCCAAAACCATGAGAGCGCGCCAGCGATTCATGCACAAACTGAAATATTACCCGGACAAATACAACGACGGCGTGATGTGCGTGGGCTGCGGCCGATGCGTCCGCCTCTGCCCGGTGAACATAGACATCCGGAAGGTCTGTGAAAGAATGAACAGTCATCAGCCGGCCGAAGACGCGAAACAGGCGCGGTAAGGGAGGTAAGCGGTGCGAAATCCATATGAGCCTTACCCGGTTCGAATCGATCAGATCATCGACGCGGTTGAGGACAAAAGCCTTAAAACATTCAAATTTGTTTTTTTAAATCCCGGGGACGAGGAAAAATTCGCCTACGCGGCCGGCCAGTTCGCCGAGCTGTCCGTCGCCGGGGTCGGAGAAATTCCCATCGGGATCGCCTCATCGCCCACGGAAAAGGGTTTTGTGATGTTCACGGTCTTTAAGACCGGCAAGGTGACGGCCCATCTGCACGCCATGAAAGAGGGCGACATTATGGGAATCCGGGGCCCTTTGGGAAACTGGTATCCCTGGGACATGCTGGAGGGAAAAAACGTGCTGATCATCGGCGGCGGTTTTGCTTTCACCACCCTCCGATCCTCCATTGTCTATATGCTGGACCCCGCCAACCGTTCCAAATTTAAAGACATCCATGTGGTTTACGGGGCCAGGAGCCCGGGGATGCTTTTGTACAAGGAGGAGCTGATGGAGTGGGAGGCCCGGGACGACATCCATATGCACATCACGGTGGACGCCACCGACGATCCGGACTGGAAATACAACACGGGCTTTGTCCCGACCATCACCGAGCAGAAAGCCCCCCCGGCCGGGGAAGACACCTACGCCATCATATGCGGCCCCCCCATCATGATCAAATTCACCCAGCCGGTTCTGGACAAACTGGGCTACATGCACGACCATATCATCATGTCCCTGGAAAACCGGATGAAATGCGGGATCGGGCTGTGCGGACGCTGCGGCATCGGAAAAGAGCTGGTGTGCAAGGACGGACCGGTGTTCACCCTGGAGCAGCTGAAAACCACCCCCCGGGAATATTGACGACGCCATCCAAACGGCGTTTTCCGGGTTTGGGCGCAATGAACCCGGCTTTTTTGAAAAAATTAACTTTTTTTCATGTTGACAAAAATCCGGCGGTTTGGTAGAAAACATGCTTTATAAAAAATAAAAGATAAAAGGCGACTCGCCTGAAACGGAAATAGAAATAAAGGAAGCAAAACGAAAGACATTTAAAAATCAAGGAGGATAAGTCACATGGCGACAGTTGAGTTTGATGGCAAAACGTTTGAAGTGGATGAAGACGGTTTCATCGGAAACTACGAAGACGGCAAGTGCGATGAATGGATGAATTACGTCAAAGAGCAGGAAGGCATTGAGGAATTGACCGAGGAGCACACCAAGGTCATCCAGATTCTTCAGGAGTACTACGAGCAGAACCAGATCGCGCCCATGGTTCGGGTGCTTTCCAAATTGACCGGCTTTAAACTGAAACACATCTATGAGCTGTTCCCCTCAGGACCGGGCAAAGGGGCCTGTAAAATGGCCGGGCTTCCCAAACCCACCGGATGTGTATAGATCGTTTTTTTAAATGAGCGCGTTTTTTTCGCGTGATTAAAAAATCATCAAAGCCCCGCCTTATATCCATAAGGCGGGGCTTTTTTTTTTGACGACGCTGTCCCGTGATTTATTACAAGTTTATCAAAAAATGCGTCGCGGCGAAAAGGAAACGACCCATGATCCTGACGGTTGAAACCCAGGCCCGAACCCAGATGATCGACATCACCCAAAAGGTCCGGCGAGCCGTCGCCGAATCCGGGGCGTCCGGGGGCATATGCATGCTCTATGTTCCCCACACCACGGCGGCCGTGACCATCAACGAAAGCGCCGATCCCAGCGTTCGAAAAGATATTGTGATGATTTTAAATCAAATCATTCCCTGGGAATCCGAATACCGGCATCTGGAGGGAAACTCGCCGGCCCACATCAAGTCCGTCCTGGTGGGCGCCTCGGAGCTTTTGGAAATTCGCGATGGACAGCCGGTCCTGGGAACCTGGCAGGGCGTGTTTTTCTGCGAATTCGACGGCCCCAGAACCCGAACACTCAATATCAAAATACTGTGAAGAATATGGAAGCCAAATTGGATGACACGGACAAAAGGATCATCAACCGGATACAGTCGGATCTGCCCATCGCGCCCCGGCCTTACCTGGCGGTGGCCGAAGAGCTGGGCCTTGAGGAAGACGACGTCATCCGGCGGATCAGGCGCCTGAAAAAAAACGGAATCATCCGCCGTATCGGGGGGAACTTCGTTCCCGAAAAGCTCAATTTTTCCAGCACGCTGTGCGCCGCCAGGGTGCCCGGGGAGCAAGTCGAATCCTTTGCCCGTGAGGTGAGCCGATACCCGGGAGTGACCCACAACTACCTTCGGGAAAACGACTACAACGTCTGGTTCACATTCATCGCCCCGTCCATGGCGCATATTGAACAAAATCTCAAGTCCATCTCCGAAAAGACCGGAATCAGGGACATCCTGAACCTCCCCGCCACCCGGGTCTTTAAGATCAAAGCCCATTTTACCCTGTGAGCCGGGACCAGGCCCCGGCCTGAGCGAAAGAAAAACCCTCCATGAAAGACATCCGCATCGCCCTAGCCCCGGTCGCCTCAAAAAAAGGCGCGGTCCTGGAAAACATTGAGCGCATGGACCCACTTGTGAAAGGCGCCGGGGACAGCGGGGCAAAAATCATCTGCTTCCCGGAGCTGAGCGTCTCTGGATACAGCCTGGGAAAGGACATGGCCGAAGCGGCCCGCCCCGTCCCGGGAGACGTGTCCCAAAGGCTTGCGGACATGGCCCGGCGCCGCGGCGTGGCCATACTGGCGGGTCTTGCCGAGAAGGGCTCCCAGGGCCGGATATTCGCCTCCCATTTGGCGGCCTGCCCGGACGGGTCTTTGGGCGTTTACCGGAAAACGCACATCGCGCCGCCGGAGCGCGGGGTTTTTTCGCCCGGACGAAAAGTCCCGGTTTTTGAGACCTCCGGGGTCGCGTTCGGAATCCAGCTATGCTACGACGCCCATTTTCCCGGGCTTTCCACCCAAATGGCGGAAAAAGGCGTGGATGTCATTTTCATGCCCCACGCCTCTCCCCGGGGAGACGAGAAGGAAAAACGCCGGTCATGGATGCGGCACCTGCCGGCCAGGGCCTTTGACAACGCCGTCTTTGTGGCGGCGGTGAACGCCTCCGGGGAATACAAAAAAGGGGTCCGGTTCCCGGGAATCGCCCTGGTCATCGGGCCCTCTGGAAGGGCGCTGGAAACCCGGGCCGCCGAGCCGAAGGGGCTGGTGGTGGCCGATTTGAAAGCAAAGGACCTCCGGGCGGTGCGAAACAGCCCCATGGCCTATTTTCTGCCCCACCGCCGGAAACTGTCCTGACCTCAAGAGGCGGACAGAACCTTTTTCAAAAACCGGCCGGTGTGGGAGCCCCTGGCGGCCCTCACCTGCTCCGGGGTTCCGGCGGCCACGACCCGGCCGCCCCCGTCCCCGCCCTCGGGGCCCAGATCAATGATATGATCGGCGGTTTTGATCACATCCAGGTTGTGCTCAATGACAATGACCGTGTTCCCGTTGTCCACCAGCCGGTTGAGAACGCTCAGAAGCTTCTTGATGTCGTCCATGTGGAGCCCGGTGGTGGGCTCGTCCAGGATATAAACGGTTTTCCCGGTTCCCCTTTTGCTCAGCTCCCGGGCCAGCTTCACCCGCTGGGCCTCGCCTCCGGAAAGGGTGGTGGCCTGCTGGCCGATTTTGATGTAGCCCAGGCCCACCTCCACCAGGGTTTTGAGTTTGTTCCGAATGTTTGAGACGGGCTCAAAAAAGGCCAGACACTGGTTGGCGGTCATATCCAGGATGTCGGCGATGTTTTTGCCCTTGTACGCGATCTCAAGGGTCTCCCGGTTGTAGCGCCGACCCTCGCACACATCGCAGGACACATACACATCCGGAAGAAAATGCATCTCGATCTTGATGATGCCGTCCCCTCTGCACGCCTCGCATCGCCCTCCCTTGACATTGAAGCTGAAACGCCCGGGTTTGTATCCCCGAATCCGGGACTCCGGGGTTTTGGCGAAAAGCTCCCGAATGTGGGTGAAAACCCCGGTGTAGGTGCCGGGGTTGGACCGGGGGGTCCTGCCGATGGGAGACTGGTCGATGTTGATGGCCTTGTCCACGCGCTTCAGGCCGTCGATGGCCCGATGGGCGCCCGCCGATATCCTGGAATGGAACAGGGTCTGGGCCATGGCCTTGTTCAGGGTCTCCAGAACCAGCGTGGACTTGCCCGAGCCCGACACGCCTGTGACCACGATGAAACATCCCAGGGGAAAAGACACGTCGATGTCTTTGAGATTGTGGGCCGACGCCCCCATGATCCGTATTTGTTCACCGTTTCCCTTTCGCCTTGACGCCGGAACCTCTATTTTTTCCCGGCCGGACAAATACCGGCCGGTCAGGGATTTGGCGGACCTGAGCATGGCTTTGGGGGTCCCGGCGAAGGTGACCTCTCCCCCCTTCATCCCGGCCCCGGGCCCCATGTCGATGACATGGTCGGCGGCGCGTATGGTCTCCTCGTCATGCTCCACCACCAGAACCGTGTTGCCCAAATCCCGCATCTTCGAAAGGGTGGACAGAAGGCGGCGGTTGTCGCGCTGGTGAAGGCCGATGCTGGGCTCGTCCAGGACATACAAAACCCCGGTGAGCTTGGAGCCGATCTGGGTGGCCAGCCGGATCCGCTGGCTTTCCCCGCCCGAAAGGGTGTGGGCCGAGCGGTCCAGGGTCAGGTAGGAAAGGCCCACGCTTTCTAAAAAACCCAGGCGCTCGGCGATCTCCTTGACGATGGGCCGGGCGATGATCTCTCTTTTACCCGCCGGCTTGAGAGACTTGAAAAATCCCAGGGCCCGGTCCACGGACATGGCCGTGATGTCCGCGATGGAAAGCCCCCCGATCTTCACGGACAGGCTTTCCCGTTTGAGACGGGCGCCGCCGCATTCCGAGCAGGGCGTGAAGGTCATGTATTTTTTGATCTCTTCCCTGGAGTAATGGGAATCGGTCTCCAGGTAGCGGCGGCGCAGGCCGGGGATCACCCCCTCAAATGTTTTTTGATAGGAGTATCTCCGGCCGTTTCGCTCAAAATGAAAAGAAATTTTCTCGTCCCCGGACCCATACAGGAGAGTGGATTTGAAGGAGTCCGGAAATTCCTCAAAGGGGGTGTGGATGTCCACGCCGTAATGGGCCGTCAGGGCGTCGATGAATTCGATGTAGTACACCGAGCTTCGGTTGGCCCACACATCCACGGCGCCTTCCCTCAAAGAAAGCCTGGGGTTGGCCACGATGAGCCCGGGATCGAATTCCGTGGCCGAGCCCAGGCCGTCGCATTTTCGGCAGGCCCCCTGGGGGGAGTTGAAGGAAAAGCCGGCCGGGGTGAATTCCGGGTAGCTGATTCCGCACGTGACGCAGGCGGCCTTTTCGCTGAACAGAACCGGCGCCTCCCCGGGGACCTCAATGGCCACCCGCCCGTCGGACTGGGCCAGCGCCAGCTCAATGGAGTCGGCCAGGCGGTTCCGAATGCCATCTTTGATGACCAGGCGGTCCACCACCACGTCAATGTCACGCTTTTTGTTTTTGTCCAGTTTGGGGATCTCGTCGATGGAGAATATTTCCCCGTCCACCTTCACCCTTGCGAACCCGTCTTTCCTGAGGCGTTTGAAAAGCTTTTCGTGGGTTCCCTTCTGGCCCGAGACCAGGGGCGCCAGCGCCATGAAACGGGTTTTTTCCGGCAAAGACAGGACCTGGTCGATAATCTGATCCACGCTCTGGGGGGCGATGGGCTTTTGGCACTGGAAGCACACGGGCTCTCCCGCCCTTGCGAAAAGCAGCCGCAGGTAATCGTAGATTTCCGTCACCGTTCCCACCGTGGATCGGGGATTGTGACTGGCGGTTTTCTGCTCAATGGCGATGGCCGGGGACAGCCCCTCGATCAAATCCACGTCGGGTTTGTCCATGCGCTCCAGAAACTGGCGGGCATAGGTGGACAAAGACTCCACGTACCGGCGCTGCCCCTCGGCGTAAAGGGTGTCAAAGGCGAGGGTGGATTTTCCCGACCCCGAAAGGCCGGTCATGACCACCAGGGCGTTCCGGGGGATGTCCACATCGATATTTTTCAGGTTGTGCTGGCGGGCGCCGCGTATGATGATTTTGTCGGATTTCAAGAGGCCATCCTCGCCTGATCCGCCGCCATCTTCACGGCGGCCATGAGGCTGCGGGGGTTTGCCAGGCCCTTGCCCGCGATGTCGTAGGCCGTGCCGTGGTCCACCGAGGTCCGGATGATGGGAAGGCCCAGGGTGGTGTTGACGCCGTCTTCAAAATGAAGCAGCTTGAACGGGATCAGGCCCTGGTCGTGGTACATGCACACCACCGCGTCCCATCGTTTTTGGGCCGCGTGATAAAAAAGAGTGTCCGGCGGAAACGGCCCGGACGCCTTCATCCCCTCGTCCCGGGCCCGCCGGACGGCGGGTGAGATCAGGGTCTTTTCCTGGTCCCCGAACATCCCCTCCTCCCCGGCATGGGGGTTGAGGCCCGCCACGGCGATTTCAGGGTCCCGAATTCCGAAACGACGCCTCAAGGCGTCATGAACGACACGAATGACATCAAACACCCGAAACTCGGACAGCAGACCCGGAACCTTGTCCAGGGCCACGTGGATGGTGACCAGAGCCACCCTCAGCCGGTCCCCGGCCATCATCATGACATGGCGCCCGGCCCGGGTTCGGGCGGCCAGAAGCTCCGTGTGCCCGGTGAACGCCTGCCCGGCCATCCGCATGGCGTTTTTATTGATGGGGCATGTGACCATGGCCGCGATCTTTCCCTCCATGGCCATGTCTGCGGCCGCCTCGATCCAGGCCGCCATGGCGGCGCCGGTCCGGGGAGTGGGACGGCCCCAGGCCGGTTGAAAGCCGGGCAGTCTTTTCACATCCATGACATCGATGGTCCCGGGCTCAAAGACCCCGGCGCCGGGCTCCCCCGGCGTCGAAAGCCTGGGGGGCCGGCCCAGGGAGCGGCCGACGGCCGCCAGGACCCCGGGGTCTCCAATCACAATGGGCCTGCAAATTTCGTAGAGCCGGGAATCCTTGAGAGCCGCCAGGATAATTTCCGGGCCGATTCCCGCCGGATCCCCCAGGGTGATTCCCGTGATCGGGCGCGAGCGATTCATATGCCTCCTTAAAATGCGGACGAGTTGGGGTTTTAAGAAACGTTCTCCAATATACCGCCGCGACCCGCGATATTCAAGAAAAATAAAAGGAAGCCCGCCGGACCGGGACCGGGCGCCCTTTTTACATTTTATTTAAAAATCAAAGAAAAAACACGATTTCAGAAGATTTTCCCAGTTCTTCAAAATGTCGAAAAACCGACGCCGGACTTGAATCCGCCTAAAATACTTCAAAAAACATCCATTTTTTCAAACGCCCCGTCCGGGGGCGTTTGTCCGGCCTTCAATTTGATTGGATCGTAAAAACAGGTCTTTAAAAATTGTTCATAACTCCCCCCCCCGATGGCCCAAAAAACGGATTTTCAGGTTTGCCCAAAGGGGTTTTATGTGCCATAACCCGTTGAGCGTCAAACGGCCCGATCCAAACAGGGCCGCGGATCATTTTTCCCTAACGCCCGCTTCCTTCAACAGACCCCGGGCGTCCGATTTCAAACCCCGTGGCACACAATTTTATAATAAGCGTCAATAAACATGGAAAAAATCTGGCTGAAAGTCAAATCGTCAATTAAAAAACAGATCCCCGCCCACAGCTACCGGATGTGGATCGACCCCCTGGAATATCAGAGCGCCGACAACGGGCTTGTGGCCCTGACGTGCCCCAACCTGTTTTCCAAAAAGCGGGTCCATGACCATTACCTGGCCCTGATAAAAAACGGGCTCAAAGATCTGTCCCGGGCAAACCTGAAGGTCAGGATTGAAATCGCCGACGCCAAAGACGCGAAAAAAGCGCCCCCCAAAGAGACGCAGCTGGACATCCCCCACATCCATCCCCAAAACGGGTATTTTTTGAGAAAGGGATTCACCTTTGATGAGTTCGTGGTGAGCGGCTCCAACGATTTCGCCTACTCGGCCTCCCTGGCCCTGGCCTCCCGGAAATGCTTGAGCCAGAATTTTCTTTTCCTGCTTTCCAAAACCGGGCTGGGGAAAAGCCATCTTTCCCAGGCCATCGGCCACCACATCCTGGCCCAGAGCCCGTCCGAAAGGGTCTATTACACCACGGCCGACGATTTTTCAAACGAAATGGTCAGCGCCTTTCGGTCCAACTCCATCAACGCGTTCAAAAAAAAGTACCGGAACGGCTGCGATGTGCTGCTCCTTGAGGACGTGCATTATCTGAGCGGAAAAGAGCGCACCCAGACCGAGCTGGCCCTGATACTCGACGCGCTCAGGGACGTGGGTAAAAAAATCATTTTTTCCAGCTGCTACCCGCCTTCCGACATCCCCAAATTGACGGACATCCTGCGTTCGCGTCTGGCAAACGGCATTGTCTCCAGCATCGAGCCCCCCAATTTCCGAACCCGGACCCGGATACTGAAAAAAAAGCTGTCCGGCCACGACTCGGGCGTCCGCCGGGTGCCCGAAGATGTGATCCGCTACCTGGCCGGAGAGCTGACCGAAGACGTGAGACAGCTGGAAAGCGGCCTGGCCGGGGTTTTGACCAAATCCTCCCTGCTCGGCTCCCCCATGGACATGAAGCTGGCCGAAAGCGTGGTGAAAACCATCGCCAAAAAGAAGAAAAAAATAACGGCGGACGCCATCAAAAAACTGGTCTGCCGGCATTACCGCCTTACCCAGGAGGACATCGTCTCCAAGTCCCGGAAGCGGAGCATTGTCCGGCCCAGGCAGATCGCCATGTATCTGTCCCGAAAATACACGGACCTGCCCCTTCAAACCATCGGAAAAAAATACAACCGCTACCATGCCACGGCGCTGCACTCCATCAACGCCATTGAGCAGGCCGTGAAAACCGGGGGGGCGCTTGGAAGCCAGGTCCGGTTTCTTTGCGAAAAACTGGAGTCCGGCGACCTGGCGTAGCCGCCCGTCCTTTAAAAAAAGACACACACGAAAAGAGCCCGACATGCCCCTTTCAGACCCCTGCCGCCGAAAACTTCAGTCCATTGTGGGCCCCGATCATTTCCTTAAGGAGGAAGAAGACCGGGCCTGCTACGCCTACGACGCCACGGCCATGTTTCACATGCCGGACGCCGTTGTTTTTCCAAAAAACGCCCGGCAGGTGTCCGAAATTCTCATTCTCGCCAACCAGGAGGGCTTTTGCGTCACCCCCAGGGGGCACGGCAGCGGGATGACCGGCGGCTCCCTTCCTGTGGAGGGGGGGGTCGCGCTGGTGATGACCCGGATGAGCCGCATCCTGGAAATCGACACGGACAATCTCACGGCGCATGTGGAGACCGGCGTGGTCACCGGGCGGCTTCACCGGGCGGCGGAGAAAAAGGGCCTTTTTTATCCCCCGGACCCCGCCAGCTCGGATTTTTCCACCATCGGGGGCAACCTGGGAGAGTGCGCCGGGGGACCCCGGGCGGTGAAATACGGGGTCACGCGGGATTATGTTCTGGGTCTTGAGGTGGTTCTGCCCACAGGCGAGATCATTCACACCGGGGTGAAAACCGCCAAGGGGGTGACGGGCTATGACCTGGCCCGGCTTTTTGTGGGGTCCGAGGGCACCCTGGGCGTGATCACCCGGGCCGTTTTAAAACTCCTTCCCCTTCCCGAAACCATCCGGACCATGAGCGTCGTCTTTGACGCCATGGAGGACGCCGCCGAGACGGTTTCGGAAGTCATTCGAAAAGGAATCATCCCCCGGGCCATCGAATTTATGGACAACGCCTCCATCCGCTGCGCCGAGGCGCATATCGGGGCCGGCCTGCCCACCGGGGCCGGGGCCATGCTCATCATTGAAACGGACGGCAAAAAAGACGAGGCCGAAAACGCGGTTCGGGAGCTGGAGCGTCTCTGCCTGGCCGGGGGCCGCGCGTCGTCGGTCCGGGTCGCCGAAACCCCGGCCGAGGCCGAAAAACTCTGGAAGGCCCGCAAAGCCGTGTCCCCGGCCCTGTTCAATTACGGCTCCCACAAGATCAACGAGGACATCGTCGTCCCCAGGAGCCGGATACCGGACATGATTCGGAAAATAAACGAACTCAGAGAAAAGACCGGCCTTTTCATGGCCAGCTTCGGCCACGCGGGAGACGGCAACATTCATTTCAACATCATGCTGGACAAAAACAACCGGGATGAGATGAAAAAGGCTGAAAAAACCATCGAAATCATATTCGACCACACCCTGGCGCTGGGGGGGACCCTTTCAGGCGAGCACGGCGTGGGCGTGACCAAGGCGTCGCACCTGCCCAGGGAGATCGGCGCAACGGAGCGGGCGCTGATGCGAAACATCAAAAAGCTGTTCGACCCCCGAAATGTCCTGAACCCGTCCAAAATTTTTCAGCCCGAAGGCAAAGAGCCCGGCGGCGGGTCGGACTGACGTTTTTTCAGGCAAAAAAATCCACCGCGTTTTTAAACAGCCTGACGCCCGGGGTCATGCCGCTTAAAAACGGCTCTCCCCTTCGTTTCCTCTCCTCCCATATCCGGGTCCAGGAAGGATGGTTGGTCCAGTGGTTGAACGCCTCGGGATGGGGCATGAGCCCGAATATCCGGCCTGTGGGGTCGCATATCCCGGCGATGTCGCGAAGGGAGCCGTTTGGATTTTCAGGAAACCGGCCTTTCGCGGGCCCCCCTTCCGGAAGGGCGTATCTCAAAGCGATGAGACGCTCCCCCTCAAGCCGGTCTAAAATCGCCTCATCGGCCACAAATTTTCCTTCGCCGTGACGGATGGGAAGCTCGATTCTCCCCATTCCCCGGGTAAACACGCAGGGGGATTTCTCATCGGCCTCAAGCGTCGTCCAGTCGTCGCGGAAATTCCCGCAGTCGTTGTGGGTCAGCGCCGTCAGTCGTCGGGAGTAATCATGGTCCAGACCGGGCAAAAGCCCCAGGTTGACCAGGGTCTGGAATCCGTTGCATATCCCGATCACCAGTTTCCCGGCCTCCACAAATTCCAAAAGCCCGGCGCCCATGTGGGTCTTCATGGCCACCGCCTGGATCACCCCGGCGCCGTGGTCGTCTCCCCAGCCAAATCCCCCCGGGAAGGCCAGGATCTGAAAATCCTCCAGCCGGACGGAGCCGTCGAAAAGCGAGTTGAGATGGACCCGGCGGGGGCTCGCCCCGGCCCGCTCAAAGGCGAACGCGGTCTCATGGTCGCAGTTGATGCCGTATCCGCAAAGGACGCAGACATTTATTTTTTTCATATGAGTTTCCCAAAGGGCCTTTTCCACGCGGCCTTAAGCTCCGCCACCGGGGCCGACATGATGACGTCTCCGCCCAGTCCCGTGACGCTGATTTCCGGTTTTTCCTTCACAGACCCCGCGGCGGCGAAGGGCAGGCCCTGGAATATTTCCTCCAGATCCGCCGCGTTTTTTTTATCCGCCGTCAAAATAAAACGCCCCGGCGATTCTGAAAAAAGAAGGACGTCGTTTCTTTCAAAGGCGGCGTCCATGTCCCGGGTCAGGCGGGACAAGTCCACATCGGCCCCCAGGTTTCCCCCCATGGCCGACAAAGCCAGGTGAACGCCGAAGCCGCCCCGGTAAATCCCGTGGACCGAGGCCGCAAGACCCCTTTGGATGGCCAGAGAAACGGCCCGGTAAAGGGGAATAAACGCCTCGGGACGGACCTGGGGGACGTTGAGCCCGGTGTGGCCCAGACGCTGGTAATATTCAGAGGCCCCCAGCTCGTTTCGAACGGTCCCGACCGCGTAAATGACATCGCCGGGCATTTTAAAATCCATGGACACGCATCGGGTCACATCGTCCAGAACCGAGATTCCGGAAAACTGGAGGGTGCAAAGGGCCGACACCTTGCGGGTTTCCCCATAGCGGCCCTTGAGGTGGCCGTCCACATACATGCTGTCTTTTCCCGACAAAAGGGGAATCTCAAAGGCCCGGCACATGTCCGCGAGCGCCCGGCACGACCGGACCAGCTGGGCGGCCTTGAATGTCCCGTCGGGATTTTTCACAGGATCAAAGGCGATGTCCGGCCAGCAGAAATTGTCCACCCCTCCCACATGGTCCGGATCGCCGCCCACGGCCAGAAGCCTCCTGAGCGCCTCATCCATGACGCACGCGGTCATGTGGTAGGCGTCAATTTCCGAATAAAAGGGCAAAAGCGCCTGGGAAAAGGCGATCCCCTTCGAGGAATCCGGAATGGGACGGATCACGGCGGCGTCGCCGGGGATGTCCCGATCCTTTCCCGTCAGGGGCTTTAAGACGCTGGCTCCCTGGACCTCATGGTCGTACTGCCGGGCGATCCACTCCCGGGAGCATATGTTGGGGCCTGACAGCATGTCCGTGAGCAGATTCCTGTAATTTTTCGGCTCGGACAAAACCGGCTCGACCATGCCCCGGTCCCGGGGAGAGATCCATTCCGCGTCGAATTCCCACTGGGGAAAACCCGATGACAGAAAATCCAGATCCACGCAGGCGCAGGTCTGTCCGTTGTATTTGATACGCAGCTTTCCGGAGTCGGTGTAAACGCCGATGACCGAGCTTTCCACCGCGTGCTTTTGGGAAAGGGCCATGAAACGCTCCAGATGGTCCGGCGCCACGGCCACGGTCATGCGCTCCTGGGATTCGGAGACCCATATCTCCCACTGGTCCAGGCCCTCGTATTTCAGGGGGACTTTTTCCAGATCAATCTCGCAGCCGTTGGAAAAAAGGGCCGACTCTCCCACGGACGACGAAAGGCCGCCGCCGCCGTTGTCGGTGATAAAGCTCACCAGGCCCTCGTCCCGGGCCTCTAAAAGAAAGTCGTGCATCTTTTTCTGGGTGTAGGGGTCCCCGATCTGAACATGGCCCGCCGGGGTGTTGTCCGAAAAGGTCTCGGACGAGGCCGTGACCCCGTGGATGCCGTCCTTTCCCACCCTTCCGCCGCACATGATGACAAAATCCCCGGGCGAGGTCGTCTTTTTCTCCGAGGGCTCTCCTTTGATCAAAGAGGGCATGATCCCCACGGCGGTCACAAAGACCAGGCATTTTCCCATATAGCCCGGGTCGAAGACCACCTGGCCAAAGGGAGTGGGCACGCCGCTTTTGTTCCCCCCGTCCCGAACCCCCTCGATGACGCCGTCCAGAAGCCTCCGGGGATGGAGCCGGGGCCTCAAGTCGCCGTCGTAATCCGCCGGCCCCACGCAGTAGCCGTAGGCCCCCATGATCAGGCGCGAGCCCTTTCCCGTTCCCATGGGGTCCCGGTAAACCCCCACGATGCCGGTGATGGCTCCCCCGTAGGCCTCCATGTTGGACGGCGAATTGTGGGTCTCGCCGGTGATGACGTAATAATGGCCGTCGTCGAAACGGCCGGCGCCCGCGTTGTCCCATAAAACGGAGGCCACCCAGGGCTTTTTGGCCTTCAGCTCCAGGGTGGGCCTTTCCACGCAGGTTTTAAACAGGTTGTCGATGGTTTCACAAAAAGAGCCGTTTTTCTCCGAATACCGGAAAAATCCCCGGAACGTGTTGTGGTTGCAGTGATCGCTCCTGGCCTGGGAAATGTATTCCAGCTCAATGTCGGTGGGGTCGGAAAGGCCCGCTTCGGCGCGGGCGGCCCGGACCTTTTCATCTGAAAAATAGGCCCGGATCACCGGGATGTCGTTTGGATTCAGCGCCAGGTTCCTTTCCCGGCTCACCCGCATGAGGGAGTCGTCGCTGTCCGCCGGAACCGTCCTCACGGCGGGCGCGCGTTTTAAAATCACCTTGGGAACCGCCCATCCCGTCTCCGGCTCCCGGATGATTTCGTCCCCGTCTTTTTTTGAGCGCGCGCTCCAGCGCTCAATGATGTCGTTGGCCAGAAGCTCCCCGGCGATTTTGTCCATGTCCCTTTGGCGAAGACCGTCCCCCGAAAGGCAATAGCGGCGGGAGGTGTAGATGGCCTCGCCTTTTTTGAGCCTGATTTTCAAAAGGGCCTCCACGGCCTCGGCCGCCGCGTTCCCCGGCGCGTCCGTCACCCCGGGGCGGTAGGAGGTCAGGATGATCCAGTCAAAGGGAACGGGAAGGGGCGCGTAGGAAGAAACCTGGGTGACCGGATTGGTGAAAATCCCGGTTCGGATCCGCTCAAACTGGTCGTCGGTCAAGGCCGCGTCAATGGTGAGGATATTCACCGTCCGGACCGGGTCCAAAACGATTCCGAAATAATCCAGGGCTTTTTTCCGGACCCCTTCCCCGGCGGCGTCAAACAGATCCGGCTTCAATGCGATTTCAAGTCGTCTGGGCATCATGATGGCGTTTAATCCGTTTCATTGGAAATGAGTTGTATGTCGGCGGGCTCTTTCCGCGCGCCGAAACGCTTTTTCTTCAGCCGGGCATGTCAGGGCGGCGAAAGGAATGAAGAACGCCCCCGCTTGTCTCGGCATGATCTTTATCCCTATAATTAAACCCATAGCGTGTCAACATAAAAACCGGGGCCGAAGCGCCCCAAAAAAAATCTTGAAAAAACCGGCGGGTTTGTGATAGGGTATGGGGTTAAAATCAAACAACTAAAAAGAAGAGGAAACGCTATGGACAACCATGTCAAAATCACATTGGACGGAAACACATATGAATTCCCCCTGGTCGTGGGCACGGAAAACGAAAGGGCCATCGATATCAGTGAGCTGAGGAAACAAACGGGACTGATCACCCTGGACCCCGGTTTTGTGAACACGGGAAGCTGCCGAAGCGCCGTCACCTTCATGGACGGAGAACAGGGAATACTCAGGTACCGGGGCATCCCCATCGAGCAGCTGGCGGAAAAGTCCACTTTCATCGAAACCGCTTACCTGCTGATCAACGGTCGTCTTCCCAGCCGCGAGGAGCTGACCCGGTTTTCCATTCTGCTCAATGACAACTCCCTGGTGCATGAGGACATGCAGCTGTTTTACCAGAATTTCCCCCGAAGCTCCCACCCCATGGGGATTTTGTCCTCCATGGTCAACGCCTTGAGGAGCTTTTACCCGACCCTTGAGATTGAGGAAAACGACATCAACATCATCGTGACCCGGCTTTTGTCCAAGGTTCGGACCATGGCCGCCATGTCCTACAAAATATCCCGGGGCCACAAGGTGGTCTATCCCCGGCCGGATTTGAGCTACTGCGAAAACTTTTTGAACATGATGTTCGACTCCCCGGTGAAACCCTATGAGATGGATGAGGACGTGCGCCGGGCGCTGGAGATATTCTGGATTCTGCACGCGGATCACGAGCAGAACTGCTCCGCCGCCGCCGTGAGGGTGGTGGGAAGCGGACGGGTCAATCTCTACGCGGCCATTTCCGCCGGCATCGCCGCGCTTTGGGGCCCCCTCCACGGCGGCGCCAACCAGGCCGTCATCGAGATGCTTTCCGAGATCATGGAGGATGGCGGCGGCATCGAAAAAGCCATCAGCCGGGCCAAGGACAAAAACGACGATTTTCGTCTCATGGGATTCGGCCACCGGGTGTACAAGACCTACGACCCCCGGGCCAAGATCATGAAAAAGATGTGCAAAAAAGTCCTGGCCAAGCTGACCCGGAACGACCCCCTCCTGGACCTGGCCCAGGAGCTTGAGGAGCGGGCGGTCAAAGACGAATATTTCGTGGACCACAACCTGTACCCCAACGTGGATTATTACAGCGGAATCGTCTTAAGAGCCATCGGAATCCCCACCAACATGTTCACGGTCATGTTCGCCCTGGGCCGGCTGCCCGGATGGATCGCCCAGTGGAAGGAAAGCCGGGACGATCCCAACTGGAAAATCAGCCGTCCGAGACAAATTTACGAAGGGCCGGTGAAAACCGATTACCTTCCCATTGACCAGAGATAAAACACCAGCAATAAAAAAATGAGGCGGGAAATGGGACCGGAGACAACGCCATGAAAGCGGCTTTTTTTCCTTTCACGCAGATCCACGACCCTGAGATGGGGGCGCTTTTGTCGTGTTTTGAAAAGATCGTCGTGTACCCGGCCTCCGGGCGGCGGATTCCCGAATCCATGAGGGAGGCGGCGCGCCTGGGAAAAATCGACGCGCGCCTTCCCCCCGGGGAGGACGACACGCGCCTGGACCGGGCCATGCGCGAAGGACTTTCCCTCATGGAGGGCCAAAGCGCCCACTCCCTGTCCCGCATCCGGGCCCGGCAGGAAAACCCCGGGGCGCCGTTTGTCCAAAAAGAGTCGGCCCGGCAAATCCGGGGCCATGTCCTGGCGGCGGCCCGAAACCCGGAAACCGGGAAACCGGACGAAAAAAACGCCCGGGGCGACAAACAGACGCTTTTCAACGCCCGGCTTTTTTTATGCCTGGCCCAGGCCTTTGACACGGACGAGGCGGAAAGCCGCCGAAAAATGGCCTCCTTCAAACAAAAAGAAACGCGCTTTTTATCCTCGCACGGCAAAGGTCGCCCGGCGGCGGGCATCGGCCCCGGGGGCGCGCCGCTTCCCGAAGACCCGCCCGGTTTCCCCATGATCCCCCAAAGACTTTTGGCCTGGGCCCGGCTGGCCCGGCTGGACGAAAACCCGCCCGGGATTTTCGTCACCGCGGGTCAGGAGATCCTGGCCCATGTCATGGAGCGCGTCCCCGGCTTTGAGCCGGCCTTTGACTGGCCCGTTCCTTCCTCCTCCGCGGATTCGGGACAAAACATCCGCCGCCTTGAAAGGGCGTTTGCCGGACTGTCTTCAGGCAAAGCCCCGGCGTCGGTTAAAGAGCCGTTTAAAATCTCTTTTTACACGCAAGGGGGGATCTCCCGGCGCGATTTCCTGTCCCGCCTGGCCGGCCATCCCCCCGGGGGACGGGGTAAAAAAACACGAGACCCAAACCGGCGTGTCATCATCGGGGCCATCCCAAACCCTGCCATAACCGGATGAAAAAAACTTCAAAAAAACCATCAAGAGGGCTTGACTCCACATTTCAAATGGGATATGGGTCATTTGCGTCGTGGATTTTTCAGGACGAAACAAACAATAACATGAAAGGAGATATAAGAAATGGGTTTTAAACCGGAAGTAAACGAAGAAAAATGCGTGGGTTGCGAAGAATGCGTGGACAACTGCCCGGTGGACGTTTTCGAGATGGAGGATGAGAAATCCAAAATCGTTAACGAAGAGGAATGCCTGGGCTGCGAAACCTGCGTTGAGGTTTGTGAGGAAGACGCCATAACAGTGGAAGAAATATAATCTTTCTTTTCGCTTGTCCCCGGCTTTGACCCCTCAAAGCCGGGGACCCTCCCCCGCCCCGCCCGCCCCCGCTCCCCTCAAAAAAACCAAAAGGTCAAAATATGAATCTGAATGTCATTTTTAAGACACGCTTCGGACCGGCTGGATTGATATTTAAGGAAAATCCCTTTGCCCTGGTCCGGGTCATCCTGCCCCGGCCGGACCGCCGGACCCTTTTGCGCCAGGCCGGCAAGGCCCTGTGGGGAAAGACCGGGCGTCACAAAAACGCGGACATGATGGTCCCGCGCCTTCAGAATTACTTCAATGGAAAGCCGATCGAAATTCCATGGGAATGGACCCCGCTGTCCGATCTCACCGATCTTGAGCAAAGGGTTTTGCTTAAAACCGCCGAGATTCCCTATGGAAAAACCCGGTCATACAAAGAGGTGGCCGAGGCCGCCGGGCGCGCCGGGGCCTGTCGTTTTGCGGGAAACGTCATGGCCAAAAACCCCTTCCCGGTTTTGATTCCCTGCCACCGGGTCATTAAAAGCGACGGGTCCATCGGCCATTACGGGGGCGGCCCCAAACTCAAACAGGCCATGCTGGAAATGGAGGGGGCCCTTTGAAAGCCGCCCCGGAGCCAATCGAAATGGAGACTGATGGGAAAAAAATTTAAAACACACATTCTTTGCATCGGGGCCGGCTACGTGGGCGGGCCCACCATGGCCATGATCGCCTTCAAATGCCCCATGCACAAAGTCACGGTGGTGGACATCAACCGGAAAAAAATCGACCAGTGGAATTCCGACCGCCTCCCCATTTACGAGCCCGGCCTGGACGAAATCGTCCAAAAGGCCCGGGGCCGGAACCTTTTTTTCAGCGCCGATATCGACAAAGGCATTGAGGACGCCGACATCATATTCGTCAGCGTCAACACCCCCACCAAATCATACGGCCAGGGCGCGGGCATGGCGCCTGATCTGCGATACTGGGAGGCGACGGCGCGCCGGATTCGCGAAACCGCCCGATCCCCCAAGATCATCGTGGAAAAAAGCACCATTCCCGTGAGAACGGCCCAGGCCATGGAGAGAATCCTGTCCTCGGGAAACCGGGGAATCCGATTCGACGTGCTGTCCAACCCCGAATTCCTGGCCGAGGGCACGGCCATGCGGGACCTGGAAAATCCGGACCGAATCGTCATCGGGTCCCGCCGGACCCCGGAGGGCTTAAAGGCCATGAATGAGCTGGCGGACGTCTACGCCCAGTGGATGCCCCGGGACCGCATCCTCACGGTGGACGTGTGGAGCAGCGAGCTTTCAAAGCTGGCCTCCAACGCCTTTCTGGCCCAAAGAATCTCCTCCATCAACGCCATCTCCCAGTTCTGCGAAGAAACAGGCGCCGATGTGGCCCATGTGGCGGCCGTCATCGGCAAAGACAGCCGGATCGGGGACAAATTTTTAAACGCCAGTGTGGGTTTCGGGGGATCGTGCTTTAAAAAGGACATATTAAGCCTGGTTTACCTGTGCCGCCATCACGGCCTTGATGACGCGGCCGACTACTGGGAGAGCGTGGTGTCCATGAACGAGGTCCAGAAAGACCGTTTCGTGACCAAAATGCTGAACGCCATGTTCAACACCCTGGCCGGGAAGAAAATCTGCGTTCTGGGCTTCGCCTTCAAGGCCGACACCGGCGACACCCGTCAGGCGCCGGCCATCGCGGTGGTGAAAAAACTGGCGGAGGAAAAGGCGCGGGTGGTCATCAGCGATCCCCGGGCGCTGGAAAACGCCCAAAACGACCTCAAGGACGTGGACGGGGACATCCGCTATGTGGAAGATCCCATGGAGGCCGCGAAGGGGGCCTCGGCCATCGCCCTTCTCACGGAATGGGATATGTATCGGGTCTTGGATTACAAGAAAATATTTGAGTCCATGGAAAAACCGGCCTTTTTCTTTGACGGCCGAAACATCGCGGACCACCGGGCGCTTTACGACATGGGTTTTAACGTGTTTCCCACGGGCAGACCCGCCCTTTCCCATTTCTCATGAAAAAACGCGCCCGTCCGGCGGCGGCCCTTGTGGCGGACGGCGCCGGCGAAATTTTCGAGCTGGAGGGATACGCCGCAGTCGGAATGGCCGGGGAATCATGGGCCGTCTTGACTTCGGACAACGCCATCCCCATGCCCCGGGGCGGGGAGCTGATGTTTCTGCCGGACCGCCTCCCGGTTTTGTATCATCTTGAAAAAGGGATTTTCCAAACCCTTAACGAGGACCCCCGGCGCCCCGGGGAAAAAATATTCCCGGTGGCGGCGTTCAACTCCCCCGGCTATGTGGCCCGCCTGGCCTGCGCCTTTGAGGAAGCCCCCGGCGCCTGTGAGCTTCCCCTTTTTTCATACGCCGCCGCGGGATGGCGAAACGGGGGATTTCACACCGCCGCCCTGTGCGTGGACCGGGAAAAACGCCAGGACCTGCGCTTCATGGCCCGGGAAAAAGTCGTGGCCGGCATCCGGGAAATGAGACGGAAAATGCCGAAAAACCGCCTGAGGAAACATCTTGAGTCCTGCGCCCTGGAGCACGGATGCCCGGCCGGAAAAAACTTTTTCCTCAAACGCTTTGAGGCCCCCCTGCCCCTTTCCCGGACCTGCGACGCCAGATGCCTGGGGTGCATTTCCCTCCAGGGCCCGGGCCGGATCAAATGCGGCCAGGAGCGCATTTCCTTCACCCCCTCCCCCGAAGACATCGCCGAGGTGGCGCTGTCCCACATCCAAAACGTCCGGCGCGCCGTTGTGAGTTTCGGCCAGGGATGCGAGGGAGAGCCCCTCATGGACGCCGATGTCATCGAGAGGGCCATCCGGCTGATCCGGTCCCAAACCCGCCGGGGAACCATCCATTTAAACACCAACGCCAGCCGGCCCCAAGAGGCGGCCCGGCTTTTTGACGCGGGCCTGGACAGCATGCGGGCCAGTATGAACAGCGTCCGCCCGGCCTGTTACCACGCCTATTTCCGGCCGGTTGATTACACGTTTTCGGACGTGGAGGACACCATCGCCCTGGCTTTGGCCCAAAAAAAATTTGTGTCCATCAACTATCTCAACTGTCCGGGCTTCACCGACACGCCCGGGGAAATCAACGCCCTGGCCTCATTCATCCGCCGCCTTCCCGTCCACATGATCCAGTGGCGAAACCTGAATTTCGACCCCGGGCGATACCCGGCCCTGATGCGCCGCGCCCTTGGGTCCGAAAACCCCGTGGACGAGAGGCCGGCGGGAATGAAACACGCCCTTGCGCATATCAAAAAACAATTTCCCAAAATCAAATACGGTTATTTCAACCCTCCCAAAGAAAAATTCGGAGCCTGAACATGCTGAATAACAAACAAAAACGGACCCGAGTCATTCGCCTGACCCCTCCGTCCCTTGAGGACAACACGGCGGACGGGGACCGCCTGGCGGCCGCGCTGAAAAAAGAGCTGGAGACCGACGCTGTGGAAATCGGCCTTCCCGTTTTAAAGCGCCTGCCGGATCTTTTGCGGCGGGGCGGCCATGAAATCCAATGCGTCATGGTCAAAGACCGCCGGCGCTGGACGGTGGCCGGGGTGAAAGCCGCCGGCGACCCCTCCCCCTCGACGGGGCTGGCCGTGGATCTGGGCACCACCATGATCTCCATGCGCCTGACGGATATGGACAAACAAACCGATCTGGCGGAAATCTCCTTCGGCAATCCCCAGGCCGGGACGGGCGCGGACGTGCTGACCCGTATTCACTTCGCGGGCCGCGACGACGGGCTCAAGCAGATGAAGGCCATGCTCATCGAGCGCCTGAACGAAAAAATCGTGGAAATCTGCCGCATGGCCGGCGCGAACCCGGACGGCGTTCACATGGTGGCCGTGGCCGGAAACACCGTCATGACCCATTTTTTCATGGGCCTGGACCCCCGCTGGATCATCCGGGAGCCCTACATCCCGGTCATCAACCGCCCGGAGACGCTCATGGCCCGGGACCTGGGAATCCAAATCAACGAATCGGCCCGGTGTCTGATTTTTCCCAATATCGGCAGCTATTTCGGAGGGGACCTCATCGCCGGAATTCTGTTCTCCGGGCTGGCCCGGCGGGAAAAACCCGCCATCCTGGTGGACATCGGCACCAACGCCGAGGTGGTCATGGGAAACCGGGAATGGCTCATGGCCTGCGCCGGGGCCGCCGGCCCGGCCCTGGAGGGCGGGGTGACCCGAATGGGCATGGCGGCGGGCCCGGGCGTCATCGACCATGTTCGGATCGACCCGGACGCGCCGCCGGGCCATGGCGATTTGACCCTTCACACCATCGGAGACCTGAAGCCCGAAGGGATATGCGGCTCGGGCCTCATCGATCTGGCGGCCGGTCTTTTCCTGAGCGGAAAAATCGACATCCAGGGAAAATTCCGGAAAGAAAAATGCAAAAACCGCCTTCAGGAAAAGGACGGCGTCCCACGTTTTGTCGTGGCGTCGGCCGAAGAATCCGGGACCGGGAAGGCGCTTTTCATCACCCAGGCGGACCTTGACAGCCTCATCCGGTCCAAGGCCGCCATGCACACCATCCTGGAAACCCTCTCCCACACGGTGGGGGTGGGGCTTTCGGAGCTGGAGACTTTTTTTGTGGCCGGGGCCTTCGGGGTCTTCATCAACCCCCAGTCGGCCATTTCCATCGGCATGATTCCGGACCTGCCCCTTGAAAGATACCAGGCCATCGGAAACAGCTCCCTGGGCGGGGCGGCCCTGGCCCTGAAGTCCCATGACGCCCTTGAGGAAATCGACGCCATACGGGACTCCATCGCCTACATGGAGCTTAACGTCAACCAGGACTTCATGAACCGGTTTTCAGCGGCCCGGTTTCTCCCCCACACGGACCGGTCCCTGTTTCCATCGGTGTCGGAGCGGGCGTGAAAAAGCGCGTCTCCCTTTTTTTTCCGGCGCTTGCGGCGGCCCTGTGCCTGGTTTCCTGCGCCCATTTTGAAGCGCCGCGTGAGCGGGCGGGCAAGGAAACGAACGTTCATTCCCTGGTGATCGACGGATTTTACCGGGGCGTTCTAAACAGCCTTGAAGGGGTCCGGGGCGGCGTGTGCCCCATGCGCCCGTCATGCTCCCGGTACGCCAAAGAGGCCATTGAAAAATTCGGTTTTCTGAAAGGATGGGCCATGGCCATGGACCGTCTTTTGCGGTGCGGCCGGGATGAGACCCGGCTGGCCCCCCGTGTCCGGACGGACAGGGGGTGGAAATGCCTGGACCGGGTTCGGGACAACGTCTTTCGGGAGCACCCCTCAATACATGAGATCGGGCAGCCACAGGACGAAATCCGGGAACGCCAGTAAAACAACGGTCCCGAAAACCAGGGCCAGGAGAAAGGGCAGCGCCCCTTTGAAAATCTTTTCCAGGGGGATGTCTTTGGCCACGCCGCTCACCACGTACACGTTGATCCCCACAGGCGGGGTGATCACCCCCATCTGGGTGGCCAGGGTGATGATGATCCCGAACCAGACCGGGTCGTATCCCAAATCCATGACGATGGGATAAAAAATGGGGATGGTGAGCATGATCAGGGCCAGGGCGTCGATGAAACACCCGCCGATGAGATAGATCAGCACAATGAGCCCGATGATCAGGGCCGGGGGCATGGAGACGCCGGACACCCACGCCGCCAGACTGAAAGGAATCCGGGTGACCGCCAGGAAATGGCCGAATATGGTGGCCCCGGTGATCAGCAGCAGCACCATGCACGAAGTCCGCAATGTCTCGTACAGGGATTTGACGAATTTGGCCCATGTCATAGTCCTCCGGGCCACAGTCAAAGCCAGGGTCCCCATGGCGCCCACGCCGCCGGCCTCGGTGGGGGTGAACCATCCGAGAAAAAGCCCCCCCATGACCAGGATGAAAACCCCCAGGGTCTCCCCCATGTCCGCCAAAGACGCCAGTTTCTCCCGGGTGGAGAAAACCTCGCCCCCCGGGGACTGGTCCGGAAATATCCGGGCGTAAAAAAAGATCACGGCCATGAAACACGCGGTGATCAGAAAGGCCGGGACCACACCGGCGATAAACAGCCGGCCGATGGACTGCTCGGTCATGATGCCGTACACGATGAGCACCACGCTGGGGGGCATGAGCATGCCCAAAGACCCGCCCGACGCCACCGATCCGGCGGCCAGCTCGTCGCCGTAGCCGTAGCGTTTCATCTCCGGAAGGCCCACCGTGGCCATGGTGGCGGCGGTGGCCGGGGAAGACCCGCACACGGCGCCGAAGGCGGAGCAGGCGCAGACCGTGGCCATGGCCAGGCCCCCGGGGGTCTTTCCGACAAATTTATACGCCGTGTCGTAAAGCTTTCGGCTGATGCCGGCGTTAAAGGCGAACTGGCCCATGAGGATAAACAGCGGGATCACGGTGAGCCCGTAGGATGAAAACACGTCGTACACATCCCGGGCCACCAGGTTGAGTCCGGATTGGAAAGACACCACCGCGGAAAAGCCGATAAACCCCACAAAGGCCATGCAGTAGGCCACCGGCATTCTGGAAAAAAACATCAAAAACAGCAGGGCGATTCCCGCCAGACCGGTCAAAGCAGGGCTCATTTTTCAAATGCCTTTTTAAAGGATCGAATGATGTCCGCGAAAATCAGCAGGGTCAAAACCGCGAAGGCGAAGGCGATAAAATACACGAACACATAACTGGGAAACTCCAGGGTCATGGACATCTCGCCGCTTCTTTTCAGATCCCCGGCGTACAGAAAGGACTGCCGGGAAATGACCCCAAAGACAATGGCCGACAAAATCCCGGTTTTCACATCCACCGCCGCGCGAATCCGGCCGGGCAGCCGCCGCATGACCATGTCCACCCCCACATGCCCCTTTTCCCGGTGGGTGTGGGGCATGGCGCAGGCCAGGGCCACTGTGGCCAGAAATCCCGAAATCTCCACCGCCCCCTCAATGGGGCGCCCGAAGGCCCGCATGATCACGTCGGCGCAGGTGAGAAGCATCATGGCGGCGATGGAAAAGGCGCCCAGGGCCTTCAGGGAGGCGACCAGGCCGTCAAAGACTCTTTCGGTCCGCGCGCTCACTTGACTCCATACCGTTTCCGGTATTTTTTCACGGCCTCCAAAGCGAAGCCCAGGGCTTTTTCGCCGTCCAGGCCCTTCTTCCGGGCGTTGGCCACATACTCATCAATGACCGGCGCCGCGGCCTCCGCCCAACGGGCCGACTCGGTCTCGTCCAGGCGGACAAGCTCGACTTTTTTCTCCTTTAAAAACCGCAACCCCTCCTGGTCGGCGGCTTCCCAAGCCTCGCCGGTTTTCTCGATCCATTCCTCATTGACCTTTTGGATTTTTTCCTGGTCCGCCGGGGAGATCATGGCCCACTTGTCCTTGTTCATGACCACGAAAAAAGTCGTGGTGTAGGCCGCTGAATAGCAAAGGGTCGCATAATCAATAACTTCGGCCAGTTTCCATCCCTTGTTGGCCTCCAGGGGATACATGGAGCCGTCCACCACCCCTTTCTGAAGCAGCGGGTAGGTCATGGGCATGGGCTTGGCCACCGGCGTGGCGCCCAGCGCCCGGGCGATTTTCAGGTTGGAGCCGTGGCACCGGATTTTCATGCCCTTTAAATCCTCCAGGCGCCTCACCGCCTTTTTCCGGGTGTGGAGAAGGCCCGGGCCGTGGGCGTGGAGATACATGACCTGCGTGTCTGAAAACTCCCGGGGCCTCATCTTTTGATAGACCTCGTTCACCGTGGCCGTGGCCACCCGGCCGCCGCCTTGTCCCAGCGGAAGGTCCCCGACCTCCATGATGGGAAAACGGCCCCGGGTGTAGCCCAGAACCGACATGCCCACATCGCTTAAGCCGTTGACCACCCCGTCGTAGCACACCTTTCCCTTGGTCAGGGTCTGGCCGGGAAAGTAGTCGATTCTCACCCGGCCTTCGGTCTCCTTCTCCACTCTTCGGCACCATTCCATGGCCAGCTTTGACTGGGCGTGGGAGGGAGGGAAAAAATTGGAATAGGTCAGCTTGACCGTTTCGGCCCGGGACTCCAAAGGCCCTCCCCATAAAAGGAAAAGGGCGAAAACCAGCGCGCTCGAAGCAAAAACAAACGATCTCTTCAACATATGGATCTCCTCTTGATTCAAAAAATGCGGGTTCAAAATGAAATATCCGGCTACCTGCCGTAAATCACCGCGATGATGGTCGCCTTGTCCCGGGCGGCCGTGATCAGATGGGGAGTGGCGGACAGGTAATAGGCGCTGTCCCCGGGATTGAGGACGAACTCGTCCGTCCCGATCTTAAGGGACACCTCGCCGTTGAGCACATAGATGAACTCCTCGCCCTCATGCAAAGACATCTCGTCTTCCGGGTGGGCCTCCAGCTGCACGATGAAAGACTCCATGCTGCGGTCTTTCACATCGGCCGCCAGGCTTTTGTACAGGTACGCCTGCCCGCCGCCGCGGGCGCCGGCCCCGGCCACGGCCGCGCCCTCGTTTTTCCGGGTGATGGCGTAAGGAGCGGAGCCCGCCTTTGAGACCAGGTCGCCGAAGGCGCTGTCCAGCGCCTTTGAGAGTTTGATGATGTCGCCGAGCTGGGGCTGGGACGCGCTGGACTCCATGTCGGACAAAAAGGCCACGCTGAAGCCGGTGATCTTTGCGATATCCTCCAGATCAAGCCCCCTTTTCTCGCGTATGGCTTTGATCCGCTCGCCGATGTCCTCCTCGCTTTCCGGCTCGGGCGGCGCTATCTCTCCGGTCAGGTCCTCAAAAATATCCACATTGATGTGCGGGGCGCTGTCGTCTTTGGCCATTTTCTCTCCTGATTGTGTATGGCGTCGTCAAATATCAAAATATCAAAAAATAAAAAACGCCCTCCCCCCCGCGGGAGGGAGGGCGCTCGCGGTCCTTGCGGAACGTGTCAGGGCAGTTTGGCCTTCGGGCCCCAGTGGGACGGGAAATTCTGGTCCGGCGTCTCCTCCAGCTTTTCCTTGCGTTTGGCCAGCCCCGGACGGGCGTACTGCATGTGGCCCTCTTTCAGGGTCCGGCCGTTGATGGCGGCCTCGGAGCGCAGTCTGCGGCCCATGGTTTTTTCCATCTGCCGGCCCAGCCACAGAACCCGATCCACGTCGTACCCGTGCTCAATGCCCATTTCGTCAATCTGAACCAGGGTGTCCTCCAGGCACACCAGGCCCACATACCGGGGGTCGTCATAGTAATAGTCCCCGGTGCCCTTTGTGGGGCAGTCGTCCAGGAAGTTGGCGGGCTGTCCCCCGAGTCCGCCCAGGGTGGCCTCGAAATGGGTGATTCCGGCCTGGAGGGAAGCCAGGATCGAGGCCGAGGCCATGCGCTTGGTCTCATGGAAATGGGCGATATGCAGATCCGTGTCGGGCATGGCGTCCAGGACCATGGAAAAATACCGGTACACATCGTGGGCCGAGGCGCTTCCGTCATGATCGGCGTGCTCAATGTCATGGGCGCCGATTTCCAGCCAGCGTTTGGCGAACTCCACCGCGTCCTTCATGTCGGTGGCGCCGCCGATGGGGCTTCCCCATATGGTGCTCACGGTGCCGCACATCTTCATGCCGGCGTCGTTGCATTTCTGAATGCAGCGCTCGGCCTCGGCCCAGTAGTCCGGCAAAGTGGTGCCCGAATTGGCGAAATGATGCTGCTCCTCGGTGGAGACCATCATCAAAAGGCGGTCCGGGCCGACGCCCTTCTGCCTCAGCTCAATGGCCCGGTTCACGGCGGACTCCCGGATGGTGATGACGGTGAGGCAGATGTCGTCGTAATTGATTCCTTTGCGCTCGCACCGGCTTTTGAAGCGGTCGCTTCTTAAATGCGCAAGCAGCTTCTCCGCGTCCCGGAACTGGGGCATGAGATAGGGGTTGCCCAGGTTGGTCACCTCAATATCCCGGCATCCGGCGAATATCAGCTCTTCCAAGTAAAAAATCTTGGCCGCTGTTGAGACGAATTTTTCCTCGTGCTGAAACCCGTCCCTCACCGTGATGTCCCCGACAACGACTTTTTTCGGCATCCGGGGAAAAACTTTCCAGTAATCATATTCAGTCATGGCGTAATCTCCTTCGTGATAAGGGTTGTTATGTCATGGCTTAGGGTTCGCTCCAAAATCAGTTGTTTTTAAGCGAGCCCTTATCTGCCTTTGTAAACCGGCTTCCTCTTCTCCCGGAAGGCGGCCAGGCCCTCCAGGCGGTCCTCGGTGGGAATCACCGTCCAGTAAGCGTTGGACTCGATGGCAAGACCCGTGGTGATATCCGTTTCCAAACCGTAATTGATGGCGTATTTGGCCTGCTCGATGGCGATGGGCCCGGTCTCGCAGATCATGGCGGCCATTTCCCGGGCCTCGTCCAGAAGACTCTCCGGCTCGCAGATCCGGTTGACCAGGCCGATTTCAAGCGCCTCCCCGGCCCCCACCCGGCGGCCGGTGAAAATCAGCTCCTTGGCTTTTCCCCGGCCCACCAGCCTGGGAAGCCGCTGGGTGCCGCCGGCGCCTGGTATGATGGCCAGCCGGGTTTCGGTGAGCCCCATGGAGGCGTTTTTGGAGGCGATGCGGATGTCGCCGGCCAGGGCCAGCTCAGTCCCGCCTCCCAGGGCGATGCCGTTCACCGCCGCGATGACCGGCTTGCCCAGAAGCTCAATATAGGTGAAAAGATTTCGAATGCAAAGGATGAACTCCCGGACCTGCTCCGGGGTGAGGGTGGCCCGCTCCTTTAAGTCCGCGCCCGCGCAAAACGCCTTGTTCCCGGCCCCGGTGATGATGATGACCCGGACCTCCCGGTCGGCCCCCAGCGCCTCCACCTCGTCCCGAAGCGCGTGGAGCAGCTCGAAGCTGAAGGAATTCATGACTTTCGGCCGGTTCAAAGACACCACGGCCACGCCGTTTTTTTTCTCGCTTAAAATGATCGAATCGCTCAATTGGCGCCTCCTTTGACTTGAACGGTTGTGTGTGTCCCGGGCGCTAACACCCGATGTGCCGGGAGATGACCAGACGCTGCACCTCCGACGTTCCCTCCCCGATGTCCAGCAGTTTCTGGTCCCGGTAGAAGCGCTCCACGTCATACTCCTTCATCAGGCCGTAGCCCCCGTGGATCTGAACGGCGTGGTTGGCCACCCGGCCCATCAGCTCCGAACAGTACAGCTTGGACATGGCCGCCTCTTTCTCAAAGGGGCGGTGGTGGTCCTTGAGCCAGCAGGCCTTGTAAAGCAGGTTCCGGCCGCACTCGATTTCCATGGCGCAGTCGGCCAGCTTGAAGGCCACGGCCTGGAATTTGGAGATGGGCTGCCCGAACTGGGTCCTTTCTCTGGCGTACTTCATGGCCTTGTCAAAGGCCCCCTGGGCGCCGCCCAGTCCCATGGAGCCGATGGAGAGCCGGCCGCCGTCCAGGGTCATGAGCATCTGCTTGAATCCGTCGCCGGGCCGGCCCAGGATGTTTTTTTCCGGCACCCGGACATTGTCAAAGTACAGCTCAGCGGTGTTGGAGGAGCGCCACATCATCTTCTTGTGCATGGGAACGGCCTTGAAACCCGGCGTTCCGTGCTCCACCAGAAAACAGGTGTGCTGCTTTTTGCCCGTCTCTCCGGAGTCGGTCACCGCCTGAACCGTGACCCCCATGGACATGTCGCACGCCGCGTTGGTGATAAATATCTTGGAGCCGTTGATCACCCATTCAGAGCCGTCTTTGACGGCCGTGGTCTTGCTTCCCCCGGCGTCGGACCCGGCCGAGGGCTCGGTGAGCCCGAATCCCCACAGCCCCTCCCCGGAGCACAGCTTGGGAAGGTATTTCTTTTTCTGCTCTTCATTGCCGAAGTAATAAATAGGGCCGATTCCCAGGGAATTCCCGGCCGCCACCGTCGCCGCCTGCGATCCGTCCACCCGGGCGATCTCCTCCACGGCGATGATATAGGAGATGTAGTCCATGCCCTGGCCCTGGAACTCGTCTGAGACAAACATGCCGAAAAGCCCGATCTCCCCCATTTTCCGGGTCAGATCCGCTGAAAATTCCTCTTTCTCGTCCAGCTCGCCCGCCACGGGAGCTATCTCGGCCTCGGCGAATTTCCGCACCTCGGAGCGGATCATCTGCTGTTCTCTGGTAAGATCAAAATCCAATGGCGCCTCCTTCGTTTTTCGCTTCTTGATATTTGATGGCGTCGTAAAAAAATGCGTCGCAACGCTTATTTTTAATTGAGGCATACTACATGTATTGTCTCAATTAAAAATAACCACTACGCCTTGTATATCGAATTTTTTAACTTAGCCATCCCAAGCTTTTTTGCGAGTTTATCATATTTGATTTTTTTATAAATTTTCCAACGCCTGAAATCACTTTTTAAGCGTAAACTTTATTTTATATACACATCGGCGAAAAAATTCAAGACATTATTTGACCCATGACCCGGCGACGGCTTCAGGCCCGGCTCCCGACGGCGGCCTTCTCCGAGGCCAGAAAATTCCGGATGGCCCGAATAAAAAGCCGAAAATCATCCAGATGTTTCTGATAGACGCCGTATGTGACCCCATCATCCACGCCGTCGTATGAATGAATCATCATATTCCGATACCGGACCATGGATTTGAAAATATCCGCCTCTTTTTCCGCCAGGGCGCCGGATTCGGACAATATTTCAAAACATTCGGCATAGGTTTCAGGCTCGCGGAGATCCAGGCCGCTGACAACATGCCGGCAGACATCAATCATCTTCTCAATGGCAAGCTCAATATTGCGCTCCACAAAACGCTTAAACACCACATCCCCGGAAAACGCCTCATAACTTCCCGGGGCTTTCTGGGCCTCAATCTCCCGCAAAAACTCCTCGATTTTGCGCAGTTTTCTTTCCGTCAGTTTCAGATCAATCATACTGTCCCATCCCCGACACCCGCAGATACATGTCGTAGTCAATCATGGTTTTTTCCCTGAACGCCCGAAAAAGATCCGGGTCGGCGATCCACAGGCGAACGCCGTGCTTCAGCGCGTGGTGGCGCAAAAAAGCCGAGGCCCGATTCAAGATCACAATGTCGGTCTCCACGCCCATATGCTCGGAATATTCATGGACCATCTCCAAAAGCCCAAGCCCCTCCGGAGGGCTCTCGAAATAAAGGGCCACGTCCAGGTCGCTGTTTTTCCTGTGGGTCCCGGCGGCCCGGGATCCGAAGACCAGGGCGAATCGAATATTCGGGTCTCGACTGATTTTATTTTTGAGTTTTTCAAACAGTTCCATACGCGCCGCCCGGATGCGAAAATGATGAAAAAATTTAGAGCCGGGAATCCTCAAAGGTTTTTATCACTTTAAAATAGATCGCCCGAATTGTCAATTTGAACGGCGCGCGGCCCCAAATCGGATTCCGGGGCATAGAGACGCCTTGATTTCGATTCCTTTTTGCTATATGTTGACCCGGGTCAGATCACTTTTTAAAACAACGATGACGATATCGTAAAAAAACCATGCTCACCCGAAGACATTTCTTAAAACGCGCCGGGGTCCTGGCCGGAGGCCTTCTCACGGGCCGTTTCGCCCGGGCCGGCGGCGAAAAATGGTTCATGCCCCATGAGGGCGCCTTACATGAGCGCTCCTGGATGGCGTTCGGCGCAAGCCCCGGAATCTGGGGCCGGGAGCTGGTGGACGAGGCGCGGCGAAGTCTGGCGGCCATCGCCCGCGCCGTTTCCCGCTATGAGCCGGTTTCCATGCTGGTCCGGCCCCGGGAAATCGGCCTGGCCCGGGAATGGGTCGGGGACCGGGTCGAGCTGATTCCCTGCCCGCTGGATGATCTGTGGATCCGGGACTCCGGGCCGGTGTTCGTGGTTTCCCAAACCGGCGAAAAGGCGGCCGTGGATTTCAATTTCAACGGCTGGGGAAACAAACAGACCCACGCCCGGGACGCCCGGGTGGCGAAGCTCGTGACGGCCCGGGCCGGCGTCAAATCTCTGGAGACCCCCCTGGTCCTGGAGGGAGGCGGCGTTGAGACGGACGGACAGGGAACGGCCCTCATCGCCGAAAGCTGCGTATTGAACCCCAACCGGAACCCGGGGATGTCCAAAACACGGTTTGAGGAGCTGATCAAGCCCCTTTTGGGAATCGAAAAAATCATCTGGCTGCCCGGGGTCCGGGGACAGGACATCACCGACGGGCACGTGGATTTTTACGCCCGGTTCGCCCGGCCCGGCGTGGTTCTGGCCGGGCTGGACCCTGACCCGGCCTCCCTGGACCACGAAATCTCCCGGCGTCATCTGGAAATCCTTGCCTCGGCCACAGACGCCCGAAATCGAAGGCTTCACATCATCGTCATTGAAGGGCCCCGAACCGGGCGGGAATGGTTCGACTCCCCGGATTTCGCCGCCGGCTACATGGGATTTTATGTGTGCGACGGCGCGGTCATCATGCAGGAGTTCGGAGACTCCCGAGCCGACACGGCCGCCCGGGCGGCCATCCAACGCGCCTTCCCGGGCCGGATCGTGGAGCCGGTCAACGCGGACGGTCTGGCCGCCGGAGGCGGAAGCGTCCACTGCGCCACCCAGCAGGAGCCCCGGGTTTAAAAGGGTTTAAAAATTCCGGGACAAACCCGCTCACGCGGAAAGGAAAAAACATGAATCGACACAAGATAAAACGGGTTTTGATTTCAGGACTGTTATCGGCGCTTTTGTTTTCCCAGGGGGCCTGGGCCGGCGGCCATGACTCCAGACACGATCTTGCGGATTGGACCGTCCGGCTGGGCGCCGTGGGAATGGTCAAACCCGCCTATGAGGGCTCCAGCGATTATGAGTTTCAAGTCTTTCCCATGATCGACGCGGCCTGGAAAAACGTGTTTTTTAACGCCCGCCGGGGACTGGGGGCCTATGTGTGGGACCGCGACGGCCTTAAGATCGGCCTGTCCCTGGGCTGGATTTTCGGCCGGGACGAAGGCGACTCCCCGGACCTGACCGGGCTCGGGGATCTGGACGGCGGTCTTTCGGCGCTGGCGTCGGCGAAGTGGCGCCTGGGGGATCTCTCCCTCGGCCTTCGGTATGAAAGCCAGGCCACAGGAGAAAGCGCCGGGTTCCAGATTCACGCCGACGCGGGATACGCCATTCAAATCGGGCGAAAAATCCTGCTCAGGCCGTCGGCCAAAGCCGCCTTTTCAAGCGACGGGTATATGGAAAAACATTTCGGCGTCTCGGCCTCCCAGTCGGATCGCTCCGGCCTGGCCGCGTATGACGCCCGGGCCGGACTCAAATCCGCCGGGCTTGGAATCATGGCCCTTTACCGGATCGACCGCCGCTGGGGCATCCAGACCATGGCGTCTTTGGAGCGGCTTATGGGCGACGCCGCGGACAGCCCCGTGACCCGGGAAGAAAACACATATTTTTTAAGCCTTGGATTTTCTTATATGTTTTAACGCTATTGTCTTTAAAAAGGAGGTTCCGTCCCATGAAAAAAAAGCGTCTGCTCAATCCGTGTTTTTTTCTTCTGCTGGCCGCATTCACCTTTTCTTTTCCATGGTCGCCCGTCGCCGGCGTTGGCGCCAAAGAACGGCCTG
Source organism: Candidatus Desulfarcum epimagneticum (assembly GCA_900659855.1). Lineage (NCBI taxonomy): Bacteria > Pseudomonadati > Thermodesulfobacteriota > Desulfobacteria > Desulfobacterales > Desulfobacteraceae > Candidatus Desulfarcum > Candidatus Desulfarcum epimagneticum. The sequence goes on along the minus strand of CAACVI010000001.1, from coordinate 414,761 downwards.
TGCTCGCCATGTCCGGAAACACCGGCGCCCTGGGACAAATCATCGCTCCCATCCGGAACCCCTTGAGCAAACAGCCATGCCCATCCATGGCCCGGCAGCGAACCTATTTCCTTCGCATCGCCCCTCTCGGGCATATTCTGTCCGAAAAAAACGCCATCCAGGACCAGGCCATCCTGGGGACCAAACCCTACGTTTTTTTAACCACCCCCGAACACATTTGCGGAAAATCCCTTCTGGAGATTTATTTAAACATCGGGTATGAGGCCGAGGATATCATCAAATGGCAAAAAGACGCGGATATGGTGGCCATCGTCTTTCGATATCCCCGGGACATCGTGTTCTGTGAAGAAAGAAACGGCTTGCTTCCGGAGCCCTGGAACCGCCGGGTCTATTCCCCCACGTGGGACAATGTCTTTTCCATATTTTCAAAACTGGCCTCAAACGCCGAAATCAAGCCGGGAAAAAAGGGGGAATTTTCTCCTGACAGGATGTTTTTCAGAAGCGAAGAAACGCGGCGTTTTGTTTTGGGGTTTTCACGAAAATCCAGGGAAACCATCAAAAAAACCCCCTATGACGCGCTGCGGGTCGGCGGAGGCGCTCACTGGAGATACCGGGACCTTCTGGAAAAAAAATTAAGCATTTTTGAGCATTTCAGGGGAAATGGCCGCACCATCAACGAGGTCTTTGATCCGAACGGAAAAATAAAACACAGCGGAATCCCGGAATTTGTGGGTCCCAACAAACGAGTCAAAGATCTTCCGGAAGTGGCCGTGATCCATTTGGGACGCCTTCAAATCCAGGACCCCTATTCCAAAAAATAGAATCAAAAAGGGGGGCTTTCAAAATAAACGGCGAGGACGATTCAGAGGCTGTCCGGCCGCCGCCCCCTGGAGACAAAAAAGTGGAAAAAATCCAAAAAGCAAAATATTTTGCCGAAGACGATTCAAAGAATCCCCCTCCCAAAAACTTTATGGATAAGCTGGTGAGGAAATTCTCACGGCCGGCCTACGTCATTTCCATCCTCATTCTCTACCTGATCGCGTCCACGGCCCTGGGTCTGGCGCTGGCGCCCGCCCTGTGGCTCTTCAGCCGGATATTGGTCTGGGCCAAGGCCCTGCCCTCCTTGCTCTCGTGGATCATTCTGGGCTTTGGCGCGGCAGTGTGTTCTTTTGTCTTTGGTTTCGCCCTTCTGGTGGTGGTGGCCCTTTACAACCGGATTCTGCCCACCCGGGTCCGGGCCTTCAAAGGGGGGTACTATTCCCTGCGGGCCGTGCCCTGGTTTCTGCACAACGGGCTGTTTTACCTGGTCCGTTTCACCTTCCTGCCCTTTGTGACCCTGACCCCCTTCGGCGTCTGGTTCCTCAAGGCCATGGGCATGAAGATCGGGCGGCATTCCTTTATCAACACGGAGTATATCTCCGACCCCCAGAACATCACCCTGGGAGACGATGTGACCATCGGCGGCAGCGCGCGAATTTTTGCCCACTATGGGGGCCATGGCAATCTTGTCGTCTCCCCGGTGACCATCGGAAACCGGGCCACCATCGGGCTTGGGGCCACGGTCATGGGCGATGTCCAGGTCGGCGCCGACGCCACCATCCTGGCCCATTCGGTCCTGATGCCCGGCAGCCGCGTGGGAAAAGGCGAGACATGGCGCGGCGTCCCGGCCCAGCGGGTGTCCAAAGAAGAGATGGAGTGTTTCAAGGAAAGCATTCGATTGGGTCCCATGGATCTGACAGGCCGGAAATGTTTCTAAAAGACGCCGGAACGAACGTGGCCCGACTAAAGCCTTTTCTGTTTGACATGACGGTTCAAAAAAAAGGAAGATAAAATGAAAAAAGAACTTTGTTTTGTGTTGTCCATCGCGGCGCTTGTGACGATGACCCTGGGCCGCCCCGCGCTCGCCGGGCCGAAAAAGGATTTTTTCTCGTCCAGTCTCCACCACACCGCCGAGGGCATGCGGCGCTGGTATGAGGCCGAGGACGGATTCATGGCTTTGACCGGCATTCCTTACGACCAGCTTGCGTGCAAAAAATGCCATGCCGAAAACTGCGATGTCTGCCACCTTGAAAAAACAAAAACAGGCGCCGGCTACTCGCTTGAAATGGCGCGAAAGAACGAGACCTGCTATAAATGCCACACACGGGAAATGGCGGCGGCGAAAATGGATCAAAAAGCCGGGGAAACAGACGCGCACGCGCAGGCGGGCATGACCTGCGCCGACTGCCACACCCCGAGAGAAATTCACGGGGACGGACATTTTTACACCACCATGAGAGACCCCGCCGCCAAGGACGCCGCGTGCGTCAACTGCCATGCCCGGGATTCGGAGGATTATCCCGCCATACCGGACGTCCCCTCCCACACGGTCCACAAAGGCAGGCTGGACTGCAACGCGTGTCATGTCCGAAACACCATGACCTGCTACAATTGTCATTTTGGAGAATTTGCGAGGACCGGGAGCAAACCCAAAAGTTTTGTGGGAAAAATCAAAGACTTTTTGCTCCTGGTGAAATACAAGGGAAAAATCACAAGCGGCAACCTGCAAACCCTGGTTTCGGCCCAAAACAAACCTTTTATTGTGTACGCGCCCTACCTGACCCATTCCATCATGAGCCAGGGCAGAAAATGCGATGACTGCCACGGAACAAAGGCCGTTGAGACCATCGCCTCCGGGAAAACGCATGATATGGCTGAATTCAGGGACGGCAAGCCGATTTTTTACAAAGGCGTCGTTCCCCTGGAGCCGAATCGTTTGAACTGGCCGTTTTTCAAAAAAACAGACGGGAAATGGACGCCTTTCGAGCCGGATCAAAAACCCCTGGTCCAGATGGGCCTTTTCGTCGAGCCCCTCTCCCAGGATGAGCTGGACCGCCTGAACACAAAGCGGACGGGCGAGCCTCTCAAAGGCCCCAAAGACTGACCGCGCCCGGCGGGCCGGACATACCCCCCCCGCTGATTGATTCATCCAAAATAAAGGCAAAGGAGGACCCATGACGGACATGACCGCCTGCTGCGGACTGGACTGCTCCCAATGCGACGCGCGCGTCGCCACCCTGGAGGACAGCGAGGCCAAAAGAAAAGAAACCGCGAAAAAATGGTCTGAAATCTATCAGGCCGACATCAAACCCGACGATATCAGATGCGACGGATGCCGCCGGGACGGCGCGAAGTTTCATCACTGCGAGGTATGCGAGATCCGGGCCTGCGTCCTTTCCAGAGACCTGCCCCACTGCGCCGCCTGCGGGGACTACATCTGCGACGCCCTGGCCGGGTTCATCAAACTCGCGCCCGAGGCCGGCGCAGCGCTGGAGAAGTTGCGGGAGGCTTAGGGGCCGCGAGAAGCCGCGATCCGGGGCGCCCGGCGATGTCCCGTTTTTGATGGAAAAATGGCTGGGTCTTTTAAATCGCCATATTCGCTCCGTGAAAAAGCCGGACGAGGCCGCCGACGCTTACGCGGATATTCACATGGGCTTTGTCTGGATTCACCCTTTTTTCGACGGCAACGGCAGAATGGCCAGACTTCTGGCCAATCTGCCGGTTCTAAAGGCCGGATATCCGCCCATCCTGATTCCCATGCGGAAGCGGCGGGAGTATCTTCTTTGCCTTTCCCGCTATTCCCTGGAGGCGAGCCCCCCCCCCAGCGGGACTCGGCCGTCATTCCGGTCAACGAGCCGCTCACACGTTTCAGGGAATTTTGCAAAGAACTATGGCAAGACTCCCTCTCCCTGGTGAAAAAAGCCCGGGAAAAACAGGCTGAGCGGGATCAAAAATGAAAAATAAGAGACAGGCAAATCATTCTTACTTTCCAAAGGCCCCCCCCCGCTGCGGAGACTGCGTCCGCAGCGCCCCGGCCGGGTTGAGACCCAACAAAACCTTGCGCCCGATCATCCTTTCCAGTATACTTGGATTTGCCGTTTTCACGCTTTGCGCCGGGAGATCACGATGTCGAAAAAAGCAAAGGAAATTCCCTACGGAATCTCCGATTTTGAAACCATTCGAAACGAAAACCACTATTTTGTCGATAAAACAAAATTTATCCCCCTGCTGGAAAAACACAAATACGTATTTTTTCTTCGGCCCCGCCGGTTCGGCAAATCCCTTTGGCTTTCCATCCTGGAATGCTATTACGACACCAATTTAAAAGACCGCTTTGACGAATTCTTCAAAGACACATACATCGGGGAAAATCCCACCCGCGAAAAAAACGCGTATCTGATTCTTCGGTTCGATTTCGCCGCGGTCAACCCCGTTGCGGGAAAAGTCCGGGAGAGCTTTGAAAAATACTGCGCGGTGATGGTCCGGCATTTTATGCGCCTCTACGGCCATGTCATGGATGAAAAGATTTTCGATGAGACGGAGGCCTGCGGCTCGATCTCTGAAAAACTGGACGTTATTTTCGCCTATGCCCGTGAGCGCGGCTTAAAGATATACATCCTCATTGACGAATACGACAATTTCGCCAACACGATTCTTGCAACCGTCGGGACAGACGCCTACCATGATCTGACTCGCGGGGAGGGGTTTTTTCGGCATTTTTTCGGAAAGCTCAAGGCCGTCGCCGCCATGCGCGGCTCAGGTCTCGCCCGCCTTTTTATCACCGGGGTCTCGCCGGTCACAATGGATGATGTGACCAGCGGCTTCAATATTGGAGCCAACATCAGCATGCGGCCCGTTTTCAACGAAATGGCGGGATTTTCCGAACAGGAAGTCAAAGACATGCTGGGCTACTACAAAAAAGAGGGGCTTTTGCTCTCAAATCCGGATGAAACCCTCGGGATCATGCGCGAATGGCACAACGGCTATACTTTTTCAGACATGGCCTCATCCAGGGTGTTCAACACGGACATGGTCCTTTATTTTATTCATTTCGCTATTGTCAACCAGGCGCCGCCCCGTTATCTCATCGACGACAACGTCAAGATCGATTACGGCAAGCTGAGGCATTTGATGTTTGTCAACCGGCGATTGAACGGCAATTTCGACATCCTGAAACGCATTATGGAACAGGGTGAAATCTCTTCCCATGTCCAGCAATCCTTTCCCCTGGATCAACTGACAAATCCCGATCATTTCATCTCCCTGCTTTATTTTTTCGGACTTTTGACCTTCCGGGGAACAAAAGAGGGAGAATCCGCGCTGGCGGTTCCCAACATGACCATCTCCCACCTCATGTACGGATATATCCGAAACGCCTATCGCGACACGGACACATTCCGGATCGATCTGTGGGAATTCAGCGGGCTTGCGCGCAAAATGGGATGGAGCGGCGAATGGGAGGGGCTTTTTTCATTCATCGCCCGGGAGATCAAAAACCAGACCTCCGTCCGGGATTACCTGGGCGGCGAAAAAATCATCCAGGGGTTTTTGTTGGCCTATCTGTCCATCAACGATTTTTTCATCCCCCACACCGAATATGAAACCGGAAAAGGATACTCCGATTTTTTCCTGGAGCCCTTTTCCCTCAAATACCCGGAAATGCCCTTCGGCTATCTCATCGAGATTAAGTATGTCAAACGGGGAGAGCTGACAAAGCCGGTTTTGAAAAAAGCCCTGGACGACGCGAAAAAACAGCTGACCCGCTACGCCGAAGACGCCGAATTCGCTCGGAAATACGCGGACAAAACCATCACGAAACTGGCGCTGGTGTATCATGGATGGGAGATGGTCGCGGCACACGCGGTTTGAGGAGCGCTCTCTTTGCGTCTTGGGGAGTTTTTCCATAGTGTTTTACCGGAAAAAAAGGATTTTTGAAGGACGTGGAAAAAATATGCCTCCCTTTTTATTTTGCGTGATATGATATTTTTTACGATGCCGCCTAACCCATTTTTTGCGAGTCTATCTTTTTTGAATTAAGGAAAAAATGAAATGAAAACATTTAACGTCATTATAGAAAAAGACACGGAAAATTTTTATATCGCCACAGTTCCGGAGTTAAAGGGATGCCATACCCAGGCCAAATCCCTGGACGTATTGATGGAACGCGTCAGGGAAGCCATTGAATTGTATCCTTAACATGATCGAAAAGTGACTTAAAGACGCTCTTTTTTGTTTCGTTTTCACTTTAAAAATGAGCTTGAATATGCGCTCAGGCCCCGGAATTCAGGAGGCAAAAGGCCGGCGGCGCTATATGTGACAACCTGAGTCCTTTTGGAAAGTTTTTATTCTCTGATTTTTAACTTGTTCAGGAAACCCTAATGAATGTAGGAGCCACCGATGAAAAAAATAATTTTATTTGCAATAATTTTTTGTTTTTTGGGATGTGCAACACAATCAGTAAATAAAACCGACAGATTCAAAGCCGGCACATGGTTTCACCATGCTTATTTTACCCAGAATCATGGGAAGTGTGACATTTTAGTTACAAAAGTCACAAAAAGTTGGTATTCAGAAAATGCAAAAAAAGGTTTGCCTGGTTCAATAAAACTGGTCAAATATCGTCCTAAGAATTTACCCAAAAATCTTGAAGAAGCAAAACAACAAAAAAATAACTTTGAGGAATCGATCGATTCAAGGAAACAAATTGAATCAATAACATACGATGTTGATTTTACATTGAAAGGTGGAGAAGAAGCGAAAGCTGTTATCAATTTTTTGACTAATGAAGGGATTGATGACGTTATTCATTCAAGTTTTTCGTGGGAATATGAAGTATTAACCCCAAACTGTAATATGTCCGGAAACACTTTCGAAAAAAGATCTTCATCAGTTTATAAATAGTGCCTGAACGAAAACAAAGATGTTAAATAATTTCAATGCGTCATAGCTTTTTTTCGTAACTTCTCAAAAAGTCAGGGGTAAAGGCGCAATTATGCGCTGGAACAAGTCATTCTAAATTTTACAATTTCAGCCAGGGGCGGATATTTATTCCGAGACTCAAGTCGATCTTTGAGAAAGTCCCAAAATGAAATGTCCAGTTTGCGGCAAGTTTTTTTAAGACTGGTAAAGGGAAATATAGGGACAGGCAAATAATGCTTTTTTACCCGTCACGGTCCAATTTTGCGTGATGCCCCGGTTTGGTTTATGCCCCGGCCGGTAGAGACGCACGGTGTGCGTCTCATAACGCCGCGCGTCTGTGCCGGCCGGGCTGTTTGCCGGGACGAATGGGTTTTTGGTGAAATTTAAATGCCCGGTTTTGTTTCGGCCTGCCGATGTTGTGGAGACGCACGCCGTGCGTCTCTACTGGCCGTGCTATACGCCATCGGGGTGGCTTGGGCTATTTCCCCTTTATGGAAAAAATCAAAAATAGCAAAAATAGGGACAGAACAAAAATAAAAATAGGGACAGGCAAATAATGCTTGAAAAATAAAAAGCCCCATGATAAGTCCATTCCCTAAACACCCAAAACAGGACAAAAACCATGCCAAGAACAGCCAGAATGCTCAACAAGGGCGAAAAAACCGTCTATCATGTGATTTCCCGAACCGCCCTGGACGGTTTTCCCTTTCAGGACGTGGAAAAAGAGGCCCTGGTTAAAATCATCAAAAAATTCAGCCGCCTCTATTTTACCGATATCATGGGATTTTGCGTCATGGGGAACCATTTCCACCTGCTTGTAAAGATGCGGCCGGATCATGATTTCACGGACGAACAAATCCGGGAACGGTTTGTGAATTTTTACGGAAACGAACGGGAATTCGGAGAAGCTGACATTGAGCGTTTTCGGGAAAAATGGTCCAATCTCTCGGAATTTATGAAAGAAATCAAGCAGACCTTCTCACGCTTTTACAACAAACTTCACAACCGAAGAGGAACACTGTGGGCCGAGCGTTTTAAAAGCGTGATCGTGGAGGATGGAAACACTTTAATCAACTGCCTGGCCTATATTGACTTAAATCCTGTCCGGGCAGGTATTGTGGATCGCCCGGAGGCGTACCGATGGAGTTCATTGGGACATCACATCCAGTCCGGAAATGAGGGCGGGTTTTTGTCCACAGACTTCGGTCTGGTGGAATTCAACGTCATGAATGAGGCCGAAAGAGTCAGGCGATACCGGCGATATGTGTATGAGACCGGGGCGTTGAGTCCCTCAGGCAAAGAGTTTTCGGGAAGCATTGATCCCGGTATTGTGGAAAAGGAAAGACACGCCGGATTTAACCTGACCCGGACCCGAAGGTTCGCCTACAGAACCCGCTACTTCACCGATTCGGGAATCATCGGCTCCAAAGCGTTTGTCATGACGCATTACCAGAAGTTTAAAGACCGTTTTGAATCCAAACGCGAAAAGAAACCCAAATCCATTCAAGGGCTTGATGGAATTTATTCGTTGAAACGACTGTCTGAATCTTTGTGACCCTGTTTTACAGCCAAAACGGCGACGCCCGGCGCGGTCTCAGTTTAAAAATTGAAAATTGGCTGTAGAGACGCAAAATCTTGCGTCTCTACGCGCTTCGGCGGATTTCAACGGATCGGCGATGGTCCCGGAACCGGGGACACATTCACCCTTTTTTCGTAAAAATCGAATCCGCAGGTTCAAGAAACAAGGGCGTTTCGCGAAACGCCCCTACCCCACAAACCAAACCCCATGCCGCGCCGACGCTCATGACCCGCGATCCGCGCGCATTTTCAAGGGGAAAATAGGGGACAGGCAAATAATGCTTTTGAGTGAACCCTAAACCCCGGACACCGTCGCCCCCCCTTTCTTTGTCTTTTTTCTTTTCAGGGCGTCCTTGCCCTGGGGTTTCTTCTTTTCCGCGTATTGAACCCGAACATTCTGACCGTCAATTTTGGCGCCCTTCATGGATTTTAACACTTTGGCCGCGACGCTTGTTTCAACTTCAAAAAAAGAAAATTCCCGCATGACTTCGATGGGGCCAATCTTTTCAGAGCTGATTCCGGCTCTCTCGCACAGGGTTCGGATTAAAGCGCCTTTTTTCAGGTTGTCCATCTCTCCTGTATTTAAAAAAAAGCGCCTGGATTTTCCCGGTCTTAATTTTTTCTTTTTCCGGTCTTTTTTCCCGGGGCCATGGGAAGCGCCTTTTTTTTTCAAAGACGCATTGATATCTTTGGAGTCTTTGTAATAATTGAGAAACCGGTTAAATTCAATGGAAACAAACTTTTGAATCAAATCTTCTTTTGTCAGGGAATTTAATATGTCCCACACCGGCGCCAGGAAAGGCCCGATTTCCTGGTAATCCACTTCCACTTCCGCCATTTTTCCGATCATGGAATAGAGCTGTTTTTCGCAAATGGCGTACCCCCCGGGGACTTTGGCATAATTAAATTTAACACCGGCTTTTTTTTCGATCCACTTAAGTTTGCTTTTTTCCCGGGTGTTAATGATGGCCACGGATGTGCCGGATTTCCCGGCCCGGGCCGTTCTGCCGCTCCTGTGGGTATAGTTGTCCGCCTCGTCGGGGAGTTTATAGTTAATGACATGGGTGATGTCCTGAACATCTATCCCCCGGGCCGCCACATCGGTGGCAATGAGAATCTGGATGGATTTGGTTTTAAATCTGTCCATGACCTTGTCCCGCAATGCCTGGGAAAGATCGCCATGAAGGGCGTCGGCGCTGTAGCCGTCTTTGATGAGTTTTTCCGCTATTTCCTGGGTATCTTTTCGGGTGCGGCAAAACACCAGCCCGTAAATATCCGGGTGGTAATCAATGATTCGTTTCAGCGCCTGATACCGGTCTTTTTCTTTAACAATATAATGAACATGGGAAATATTTTCCGCGCCGCTGTTTTTCTTCCCCACGGTGATCTCAACGGGATTTTCCATATATCTTTTGGAAATGCGCGCCACCGCCCTGGGCATTGTGGCGGAAAACAGCCATGTTCTTTTCCCGGATGGCGTATTTTCAAGGATGGCGTCAATGTCTTCCTGAAAGCCCATATTGAGCATTTCATCCGCCTCATCCAGAACCAGGCAGGCGATTTTAGAAAGCGCCGCTATTTTCCTTTGGATCAGATCCCGGAGTCTTCCAGGGGTGGCCACAATGATCTGAGCGCCTTTTTTGATTTGGGCTCTTTGTTTTTCAATGTCGGCGCCCCCATAAACAGCGGCCACCCGGGCGCCTTTCACATATCGGCATAACTTTTTAATATCCCGTGAAATCTGCATGCAAAGTTCCCGGGTGGGACAAATCACCAGCCCCTGGGCATGGGTCAGATCAAAGTCGATCAGCTGAATCATGGGCAAAGAAAAAGCCGCTGTTTTGCCGGTTCCGGTCTGGGCAAGCCCCACCAAATCCCTGTCCCCGCCAATAATTTCAGGAATGGCGTCTGTCTGGATGGGCGTGGGCTCAACAAAGCCCAGGTCCTCAACCGCCTTTAATAACTCGTCGATTAAATCTAAATTTTTGAAACTCATATTTTCTTTCAGTCTTCCTTGTAAAGCGGTAAAAAACCGCGTTAGACGGCATGGTCAAAATTCCACACACACACGAGACGCAGGGCGCAAAAAAAACCGCGACGCGCTTTTTGGCCACGTCGCCCCTTAAACGGCGTCATAAAAATTCGATCCACCGCGCTGCGACGGTTTTTTATTCGCCCGGCCTCTTTCTTCCCTTACGATTGTACGATAGTGAGAAATTTTGTCAACAATGAAATGAACAGGGAATGAACAGGCGGCCGGGTTAAGCCATGCGTATGGCGATGACGCATTGGCCCGCAAAGACCCTGAAGGTGAAAATGGATTTGACATGGGCTGAGGCGCCGATTAAAATAGCGGTCAACGCCTCCATTCAGGAGGCGCTATATGAAAAAAACGACTCCTGGTGAAAACCGGGTTCAAACGGTTGATCGTATTTCGAAAGGGGGGGAAAACATGCCGCTGTTATTAAACGCCACAATATTGACCGCCGCTGTCTCAGGCGCCGCGACTTATCTCATCGGGCGATACAGGCATAAGGCCAACAAATATTTCGCCTATAAAAGAATCCTTGAAAACCCCAGGATCAAAGAAGGCGCCCGCTTTAAAGGGATTTATTCAGAAGGGGCGCCGGAGCCCCTGATACCGGAATGTATACTGGAAAGCTTTGGATATGGCGAAATGCTGTTTCGGGTGGTGGAAAAAGACCACGAGCTGCATGGCGCCATTATCACGCTCACGGTTCTGGAGTTTGAAAAATTGCATCCGTTTATCATCCAGAGAGACGCATAGAAACAAACCTTGATGGCGTCATATGATCAATGACGGAAACCATCATCAAAACGGACTGTGAGACGTCCATGGGGCGCGACGCGGGAACACGCGGCGGGACAGGCGGGAAAAAACAGGGAATGGATTCGCCATAACCGGGCCCGGAAACCCCTGCCCCGCGACATTCACCGTCACAGGCCCCCGGCCCGCCGGCATTCCTCCAGATACGACGCGGCCTGGGGGGAATGAGGGAATTTTTCAAAGCAGGCGGCGGCCTCGTGGAACCGGCCCTCGTTCATGAGGCTGATTCCCAGGCACAGGTGAATGGGCTCGCTGGCGGGATAATGGGCCGCGCCCTTTTGAAGCGCTTCGATGGAGCCTTTAAACTCCCTTTTTTGCTGAAGCATGGCGCCCAGCCCCAGGCAGGCCCGGTGGTCCGGCGCCAGGGAAAGGGCCTTTTCGTAAAGTTTTCGGGCGGTCTCCTGTTTCTGGGGAATCTCCCGGATTTGGGAATAATCCCCGTGGCTGAAGGTCATGGCCAGCCTGGAGTAAAAATCGGCGCGGGCTTCCGGGGAGAGACGTTTTGAAAGGGAGACATCCCGGACAAAACCCGGGAGATTTTCATAAAACGCGGACCGGAGGCGTTTGCCGAAAGACACCACGCTTTCCCGGCTCAGACCGGGGTCGGTCTCGAAATAAAGAAGGTCCTCCGCGCGCGCCATCCACATGTCGTCCGGGTCGGGGATGTTTCGGGCGAAATCGTCATACAGCGCCGTTCCCGGGAAAAGTGCCAGCATGTAGGCGATCATGCCCAGGGGTTTGATTTTTTTCATCAGGTCCACGGAGTCTTCGATGGACGCCCGGCTCTCGCCCGGGGAGCCGTATATGAAATAGGCCCTGGCCATGATTCCGCGCTCAAGGGTCATGGCGAACGCCTTTTCCACATGGCTTTTTCTGAGATTTTTGTTGAGCTTTTTCCGGATTCGGTCGCAGCCGCTTTCAATGCCGTAGCTGATCTGGACGCACCCGGCTTTTTTCATCCAGTCCAGGATTTCCCCATCCACGCGGTCGGCCCGGGAAATGGCGGCCCAGGAGATGTCCAGACCCTGGTCCACGATTTTTTCGCACACCTCGATGGCCAGGTTCTTTTTAAGGGTGAAGTTGTCGTCGGACACATAAAAAAAAGTCTCGCCCTTTTCCCGCAGGGTTTTGAGCATGTCCACAAAGTAAGCGGCCGAGTGAAACCGGGTTTTTCGCCGCCACAGTTTCGGGGAGGCGCAAAAGGCGCAGTTTTCCGGGCAGCCCCGGCTCAGCGCCAGATGCCGGAAGGTGAAATGCGCGGCCGGGCTGGGCAGGGAGTCGAGATCGTCTATGAAGGGCGCCTCCCCGCCGTAAACGATTTCGCCGTTTCTTCGGCCGGCCACGCCCGGAATATCCGAAGCGCTTTCAGGGCGGTTTTCTTGAAGGCGCCGGACCAGCTCTGAAAAAGCGCGCTCCCCTTCCCCCACCACCGCGAAGTCGATGAAAGAAAAACGGGAAAGGAGAAACCGCCACAAAAAAGAGGCCCCCGGCCCCCCGAAAACGATCCGGACATGGGGAAGCGCCTCTCTGGCCAGCGCCGCGGCGTCGATGGCGCCCCAGCGGTTGGCGTGGACCACGGAAAATCCCATCATGTCCGGCCGAAGCGCCCGGAATTTTTCTTTCAGCGCCTCCCGGGACGGTTTTTCCCCGTTAAGATTCAGGACCCGGACTTCATGGCCCCGCTCTTTCAAAAGGGCGCCGATATAATACAGGCCCATGGGAGGGGCCAGGATGTCCTCGCCGCTGATTCGTTTGTCCGGAAAATCGGGATAAATAAGCAGGATGTTCATGCGGCGCCTCTTTTTTTTCACGCCGGCCGGGCCGGGGGCGGGTCCCGGCGCCGGGCGCTTGTGTTTTGCCCCGCCCCGTGTTAAGGCATGGCTATCACAACGGGAAAGGGAAGAAAAGCATAAAATCGGAAAGGAGGAGGACGCCATGAATGTGCGGGTGGAAACCAAAAAAGACATATGGACGGTGGTGATCGACCGACCGGAGGTCAAAAACGCGGTGGACCGGCCCACGGCCCAGGCCCTGGCCGACGCGTTTCGGGAGTTTGAGGCCGACGACGCCTTTTCCGTCGCGGTTTTATGCGGAGAGGGGGACTCTTTTTGCGCCGGGGCGGATTTAAAGGCCGTGGCCGACATGGACGAAAAACGCCTGCACCGCCTGGAGCCTGACGGAGACGGTCCCCTGGGGCCCACCCGGATGACCCTGAAAAAACCCGTCATCGCGGCGGTTTCGGGCTACGCCGTGGCCGGGGGCCTGGAGCTGGCGTTGTGGTGCGACATGCGGGTGGCGGACGAGACAGCGGTTTTCGGGGTGTTCTGCCGGCGTTTCGGGGTTCCTTTGATTGACGGCGGAACCATCCGGCTTCCCCGGCTGATCGGCATGAGCCGGGCCATGGACATGATCCTCACCGGTCGGCCCGTGGAGGCCCAAGAGGCCCTGGAGATGGGGCTGGCCAACCGGGTGGCTCCCTTTGGAAAGGCCCGGGAGGCGGCCGAGGAGCTGGCCGGGCAAATCGCCGGGTTTCCCCAGGCGTGCATGAGAAACGACCGGCTCAGCGCCATGGCCCAATGGTCTTTGTCCATTGATGACGCCTTGCAAAATGAGTTCGCCCTGGGCATGGAGTCTTTGGGAAAGGGAGAGGCGCTGGAGGGCGCCGGTAGGTTTGCCAGGGGGGATGGGAAGCATGGAAAATTTGCGTGACGCCGCCGTCAGACGATGGAGGATAGAATTTCTTCCAGCTCCTTTTCGTAAAAAAAGGATTTTTCGCCAAAGGCGGGTTTCAGACCGCTGATCCAGGCGGCTTTGTCACAGCGCCGGGCGAAAAAGGGCCGGCCTTGCCAGTCCGGATTCCGGCCCTGGAGAAAGGAAAGGACAAACACCTTTTCGCCGCCGATCTCCGCCTCGCCGTCCACCAGGATTTTCCCGGGCAAAGCCGACATCACAGGCCCCCGGACCGTTCGGCCGAGCCCGGACACATTCCGAATGGCTTTTTGAAAAACGTCCAGACATCGGGCCAAAGGAACCTCAAAATAATCCTGGGCGCCGGTCTCCCGCGACACAAACATATAATAGGGCACGCATCCCAGGCCCACCTGCATGCGCCACATCCGGGACCAGACCCCGGGGGAATCGTTCACATGGCGAATCAGGGGAGACTGGGTCCGGATCTCGGCCCCGGCGGAGCGGATTCGCCCAATGGCCCGCCGGACAAACGGGGTGTCCAGCTCTTTCCAGTGGCTGAAATGGGCCATGATGGCCAGGTGTTTGTTTTTTTGGACGATTTTTTCAAACAGGCGGATCATGTCGTCGGCGTCCGGGTCCGTGAGATAGCGGAACGGCCAGTAGGAAAGGGACTTGGTCCCGATTCGGATGTTTTGGACATGCTCAAAGCCGGGGCCGAGAAAAGGCTCCACACGCCGGGCCAGAAGCCTGGCCGGCATGACCATGGGGTCGCCGCCGGTGATCAGAATGTCCGTGATGTCCTTTTTTTGGCGGATGTATTCCAAAGCCGCGTCCATGTCCTCGGCGGAGAATTTCCAGTCCGAAACGCTCACAAACTGGGGCCATCGAAAACAAAACGAGCAGTAGGCGTGGCAGCTCTGGCCGGCCGGGGGAAACACCAGAACGGTTTCCCGGTATTTATGCTGAATTCCGGGGACCAGGCGTTGGTTGAGCCGGGGCACATTGTGCTCCTTCTGGCCCGCCGGATGGGGGTTGAGCCGTCTTAAAATACCGCCGACATGCCAGCGGATCTCTTTTTTGGGGGCGCCCCGGGCCAAAAGGTCCGCCACCATCCCCAGTTCGCGGGGCTTGAGCATGTCCCGGTGGGGAAAATTGAGGCGGAAGATGGGATCATCCGGGGCGCGGTCCCAGTCAATGAGATTTTCCACCACATACGGGTTGGTCCGAAACGGAAACACCTGCGCCACAGCCCTCATCTCCTCGATGTCGGACTTTGAAAACCGGCTCAGCTGGGGCAATGTGTCGAAATTTCGAACGCCGTAGTATTTCAGGTTTGGAGAATGGATGTGGGTCACCGTCATTCACGGTCATCGGGGCGTTGTCCCGCCACGCCGCCGTCAAACCGCAGGTAAAATTTTGGAATTTCGCGGGAGTTTTTTTTGATCCATCGGGGATTATAGCGTGAAGACGGGTTTCTGTCAAGGGCGGGCCGAAAGGATAAAAGGTCAGCGGCTCTTGTACGCCAAGCGAAAAGCCCGGCCGTCCGGGCCTTTTAAAAGGGCCTCGGTCCTGAGAATGCCGGTCACCTGAAAGGCCCCGGCCATATCCCCCTCTCCCAGGAAGCGGCCGTTGATGACCGCCACCCGGTCCCGGGGATCGCCGGCCCAGACAATGGCCTGGAGGGTGATGTCGGGATCGTTGAGCATGGGAATGCGTTGGGCCGGGTCCCGGCGGGCGGGGTTTCGCGGGGCGGGTTGGGTCTCAAACGCCCCGGGCCGGGGGGACGATATCCGGGGCTCGGGGCTTTTTTCCGCCGCCGCGCGCGGCGCTTCGGCGATCCCGGGGGGTGAGGCGCCGACCGGCGCAAGGGGCGCCGGGGCGTCCGAAACCGGGGTGGCCGGGGCCGGGTCCCGGGAAAGCCACACGGCGCCGGCGCCCAGGGCCAGGCAGATCAAAACCGCCGGGACCCAGAAAACGGGCCGCAAACGGGCCTTGAGCTTTGCCCAAAAAGTCTCGGGAGCCGGGTCCCGCCGGGGCCAGGGACGGAATTCATAATGCCCCGGGGATTCGTTCTGAACTTTTTTCAGCGCCTTGAGTATGGAGCTCATGAAAGGCCCGCCCGCGCTTTGACCATGCCTTCCAGCCTTGTTTTCATCTCATCCATGCCTTTTTGAATCTCGGATTTGGGCGGCCCCGGCTTCATCAGCCACGTCCGCAAAGACAGGGCCCCGGGCGCGGCGCGGCCCGGCAGGACCTTTCGTATCTTAAAATTTCGCCGCCCGGCGCGGATGACGATCCTGCAAAAAAAACGGGAATATTTGATCTTTTCAATCTCATCGCCCGGGATGAAAAGCTTTTCCGCCGGCAGGCACAGGGTCAGGCCGGAGGGAAGAAGGTCCACGTAATACCCTTCCCGGGCCTTGCGTCCCATTAAATAGAGCAGCCCCGCCGCCCCCGGCGCCAGAAGAATCAAAAGAATGCCCCCCAGGCGGAGAAGGGCGCCGATGTAAAACACCACGACCTCCACCCCCAGTTTCAGAAAGGAGGGGGCCCGGTGAACGGCGCCGCCCACAAAAGAAAAAAATTCCGGAAAAAAATAGGCGCCGCCCGCGATGAAAAAGGCGACCTGGATCAAAAGAATCCCCATCGCCCAGAATTTGGAATTTCGCCCCCGGGTGTAAAAAAAGCCGGCGCCTTCGGGAACGGAGTCCCACCGCCGCCCCTTAAGGGCCGACACGATATGGTAGCCCAGGCCCTCAAAGATGGAGTACATCACCGGGACCACGATCAAAGTCAGGACCGTGGCGAAGGCCAGCCCGAAAATAATCACCACCCCCAGCCCCGCCCACAGCTCGTCGATGAGGGTGAGGGTGAGAATTCCGCCGATGGTGGAAAGCGTGGTGGAAATGATGGGGCGAAGCCGCTGACGGCCGGCCGCCACGATGGAGTCGAATATGTTCAGGCCCGTTTTCCGCATCCGGTTGACGCAGTCCACCAGAACAATGGAGTCGTTGACCACGATCCCGGTCAGGCCCACCAGGCCCACGAAACTCATGATGGAAAATTTATTTCCCGTGACCCAGAGGCCGAAAACGGCGCCCACCACCGACAGGGGCAGGGCGGTCATGATGGCGAAGGGCTGGAGATAGGAGTTGAACTGGGTCACCAGAAGGGCGAAAATCAGGATAAAGGCGATCATGTAGGCCAGCTTCAGGCTTCCGAAAGACTCCTCGGTCTCCTTCTGGTGGCCGCCGAAGGTCAATGTGTACGCTTCGGGAAGCGCCAGGGACTTGAGTTTTTCTTTCAGCTTCCCGGCCAGCTCCACGGCCGACACCCCCTCGTTCTGGGCCGTGATTCTCACCACCCGCCTTCGGTCCACATGCCGTATTTCGCTGATTCCGGCGGATCTTTCAAACTCCGCGATGTTGGCGAGGGGAACCAGGGCGCCCGAGTCCGACCGGAGCCTGAAGTTTTCCAGCATGTTCTCGCCGGTCCGGAATTCAGGCGCGTAGCGGATTCTCAGATCATAGGTCCGGGACACGTCCAGCTCGTCCCGGATTTCCCGCACGTCCAGACCGGCCGCCGCCGCCCGCAGGCTCATGGCCACGGTCTCCATGGAAATCCCCAGAAGGGCCGCTTTGGCCCGGTCCACGCGAACATTAAGCTCCGGCGGCGCGTCTGAAAAATCGTCCCGAATGTCAATGGCACCGGGAAGGCCGGCCAGGATTTTTTTGATTCGGGCCGCGGCGCCCCGAAGGACCTCGATCTCCGGCCCGATGACGTTCACCACCACCGGGGCCGGGGTGGGCGGCCCCCATTGCAGGGGCCTGAAGCGGATCAGCGCGCCCGGGATGGCGTCCAGAAAGGGGCGCAGACGACGCTGAATCTCCTTGTGCGAGGCCCGTTTAAACTCCTTTCCGTCCTGAAGCTCCACCGTGACCTCGGCCCAGTGGCTCTCCCCGCCCGTCCCCACGTTGATCTCATAGGCGCTCTGGCCCCGGGCGCCCACCGTGGACACGACCTGGGTGGCCTCCGGCGCGTTTTCGGCCACAATGCGCTCCACCCGCCGGGCGATGGAGTCGGTGATGTCCACATGGGTCCCGGCCGGGGTTTCGATGGTGATGTAGATGTAATCAAAATCCACCTCCGGAAACATCTCGACCTCCACCTTTTTGGAAGCCATCATATAGCCGACCCAGACCAGGCCCAGAAGGGTGACGCCCACCAGCAGAAACCGGTGGTTCAGGGAGAAGGACACCGCGCGGACGTAGAGCCGCTTTAAGCGGCGCAGGTCGTCTTCGGGATCGGCGATTCGGCCTTTTTTTTCAGTCCGTTTCATAAAACGGGCCAGGATCAGGGGGTTGGCCACCAGGGCCACAGCCAGGGAGGCCAGAAGCGCGATGGACACGGTTTTGGGCAAAAAGCCCATGTACTCGCCGGTGACGCCGGTCATCAGCAGCATGGGCAGAAAGGCGGCCATGGTGGTCAAGGTGGCGGATATGACGGGAAGGGCGATCTCCGAAGCCCCTTCAATCACCGCCGTGACTTTGTCCTTGCCGGTCTGGTAGTGGTGGTAAATATTTTCCACCACGATGATGGCGTTGTCCACTAAAAGGCCGATGCACAGCACCAGGGCGAACCGGACCATGTTGTTGTTGGACATTCCCATGGCGTTTAAAAAGATAAACGTCAAAAGCAAAGACAGCGGAATGGAAAGGGAGGTGATGACCGAATTCCTGAACCCCATGGCGAAATAAAGCACGCAGATGACAATGATCAGGCCGAAAACGGCCGAGTCGCTCATGGCGGAAAAGCCCTGGCGGATGTACTTGGCCTGCTCGGCCGTGACCACGGCTTTCACGCCGGACGGGAATTTTTTTTCGATCTCCGACATTTTCCGGCGGATGTTTTCCGATGTCTCCAGAATGTTGGCCCCGGCCCTTTTTTTCACCGCCAGAGACACCGAGGATTCTCCGTCCACCCGGGAATAGCTGACATCCTCGGAATGACCGTCCACCACCACTCCCACGTCCCGGACCCGGACCACCCTTCCCCCGCGCCGGATCACGGGAATGTCCCCATAGTCCGCCGCGTGTTTGATTTCCGTGAGAGTCCTCAGGACAAAACGGCGCCCCGGGGTTTCAAGCCGCCCGGCGGGAATGTTGACATCCGCCCTTTTGACGGCGGCGAACACGTCCAGCGCGTCCAGGCCGTGGCGCTCAAGCCGCGAGGGGTCCAGGTAAATCTGGATTTCCCGGGTCCGGCCCCCGGCCACATCGGCGGACAGGACCCCCGGCGCAAGCTCCAGCTCGTCGGCCGCGTCCATGGCCAGGCGTCTGAGCCGGATGGGGTCCATATCCCCGGCGATGGAGACCAGTATGATGGGAAGATCGCTGAAGTTGATCTCCTCCACCGTGGATTCCTCAGCGTCCTCGGGAAGCTCTTTTCGCGCGTCGGACACCTTTTCCCGGACCCGCTGAAGAGACGCCTCCAGATCGGCGTCCACCTCGAAATCCACCACCACCACCGACACGCCCTCGCCCGAGGAAGAGCGCGTCTCATCCACGTTTTTAAGCCCGGAAAGCTCCTCTTCCATCGGGTTGGTGATCAGGCTTTCCACTTCGGCCGGGGAGGCGCCCGGGTAGGGCGTGATGATGATGGCGTGGGGGGCGGATATCTCCGGCTCCCCCTCCTTGGGCATGACTTTGTACGCGTATGTCCCGGCGATGAGCGGGAGAAACACCGCCAAAAGAGTGAAAATTCTGCCGCGTTCAAGGATAAATCTGAAAAAGGCCATAGGTTTCGCCGGCTCCAAATAACTGATAAACTTTATACACTCGTAAAAAATGGATCAGACGGTATCGTGAAAATTCCGCCCCGCCCGAAGACTTCGGGATTGTTTTTTAAGGGGTTTCGATGATTTTGATCGGATCGCCCGGCTCCAGGTACTGCCCCCCTGAAACGATGACGCGGTCGCCCGGGGCCAGGCCCCGGGACACATGAACCCATCCGTTTCGGGACCTTCCCAGCTCCACGACCCGGGCCAGCGCCCTTTGGTCGGGGTCCGCCACAAAGACTTCCAGGCGGCTCTCCCGGTACAGGGCCGCGTTTTGGGGAATCATGACGGCGTCTGAAATAACGTCGGCGGTGACGGCCGCCAAGGCCGACATCCCGGCTTTGAGCTTAAGCCCCGGGTTTTGGACCCGTATCTCCACCGGAAAGGTGTGGGTGGCCGGGTCCGCCTGAACGCCCATGCGGTGAATGGCGCCGGTGAACGCCTTTCCCGGGAAGGCCGGCGCGGACACGGAAACCGGGTCGGTTTTGTCCAGCCGGACATAATCCGCCTCGGGAAAATGGACCAGAAGCAGCATGGAGCGGATATCCGCCACCGTGATCGCCGGTTTTCCGGGGGCGGCGGTCATGCCGACCTCCACATGTCTGGACGCCACGAATCCGGAAAAAGGGGCGCGTATGGCGGTTTTTTCAAGATTTCGGCGCCGGATGTCCACCAGGGCCCCGGCCTGGGAAAACGCGGCCAGCGCGGTCTTGTATTCCGCCTCGGACTTTTCAAAGGCGTCCTGGGAGATGACCTTGCGGGGAAGCAGTTTTTCCAGCCTGGCGTGGGTCTTTTGGGCCGTCTCAAGCCGGGCCCGGGCCGCCTGAAGGCCGGCGCGGGCCTCGTTTAAGGCCAGCCGGTGGTCGGCGGGATTGATTCGGATCAAAACCGCCCCCTTTTCAACCCGGTCGCCCAGCCGGGCCGGGCATTCGCTGAAAATTCCGGAAATCTCCGGGGCCAGGGTCGCCTCCCGGACGGGGTTCAATCGGCCCACGGATTCCACGATAACGGGCAGATCCCCGGCCTCGGCGTTTAAAAGGGTCACGGCCACGGGTTTCTTTCCAGGGACCTGGGCCTCTTCCTGAGGGGGGGAGCAGGCCGGCTGCCACAGGGCGCAACACAGCGCGCACAGGACAAGCGCTGTTTTTTTGATCATTTTGATGAAAGGATTCAATGGGGCCGCCTCGTCTTTCTCAAAGGGTTAAAACAAAATCCAGTGGCCGGCGTCTCCGGTCGCGGGCCGCGCGGCGGCGTCGGACAACCCCAATTTATTTGAGGCCCCATGCCCATGTCAACCTATTTTCACATGCGCCGCCAGGGCAGCGCCGCGATATCGGATGTTTTTCCCACCGTCTCCCGCCCCCGATAAAGCACAAATCCCTTCCGGGCCGTGTTTCCCTCCAGTCTCATCCACCTGGAAAGGCCCGCTTTAAACGCCGGCGAATATGTTCGGGAAGATTTGATCTCAATGGGAATGATCCGGCTCCCGGATTCAATGATCAAATCAATCTCATTGCCGGTCCTGTCCCTCCAGAAATACAGATGGGGCCTTTCTCCGATATGATGAATGCGTTTGTAAAACTCGCTGATGATGAACGTCTCAAAAATATTCCCGAAAAGGGGATGGGTTTTGAGCTGGCCGGGGTTGCGGATGGACAAAAGAGACGACAGAACGCCGGTGTCCACAAAATAAAGCTTCGGGGTTTTGATCAGCCGTTTTTTGAAATTCCTGTGATGGGGTCTTAAGAAAAAAACAATGCCGCTGGCCTCCATGAGAGAAAGCCATTTTTTCACGGTGGGCTGGGATATGCCCGCCGCGTTTGAGATGGCCGCCTGGTTCACCAGCTGACCGGACATGGAGGCGCAGATTTTGATAAAGGTCTCAAAGGTCTTTAAGTTGGAGATATTCACCAGGCTGCGAATATCCCTTTCCACATAGGTGAGGATATAATTTTCAATCCATTTTTCCGGGTCCAGTCTCTTGTCATGAATCCGGGGATACATTCCGGAAAAAAGGATTCGGCACAGGTCTTCCTCTTCCCCGTCCCCGCCGGGAACGGTTTTGATTTGAAGGATGGCGTCCATGTCCCGGTCGAGCCGGGCCCGGCGAAGTTCGTTTAAAGTGAACGGATAAAGCTGATAGGTGGCGATTCTTCCGGCCAGGGACTGGGTGACGCGCTCCATGAGAAGAAACTGCTGGGACCCGGTGAGCACATACGAAGAGGGAGAGTCCTCAAAGTCCACCCGCTCCTGGAGATAGGAAAAAATCGAGGGGACCCGCTGAATTTCATCCAGAATCAGATTCCCGCCGTTGTCATCCAGAAATCCGCGGGGATCATCCTCGGCCATGTGCCGGGTGTCCAGATTTTCCATGGACAGATACCGATGCCCGGGGAACAAATGCCTGGCCAGGGTGGTTTTTCCGCTTTGGCGGGGTCCCACGATGGCCACCACCGGATACTGGCGGCGATATCGGCGTATGGGAGACGCGAGTGTTCGGGGAAGCATATGACAAATCTAAAATCTGATTTTAGATTTGTCAAGCTTTTTCCAGATCATCGCGCCGTCCTGCGCGGCGGGTTTTTAAATGACCCCGTTTTTTTTCAAAAAAGCCATGACCTCGCCCCGGAACTCATCAAGGTCCGGCGGGCAGTCGTTGTGCCCGCATTCGTAGGTGATAAGCGAGCTGTCCGGGGCGGCCCGGTGAAGTCTTTTGCCATGGACATAGGGCACGATCTCATCGTATTTTCCGTGCATGATGAGAACCGGCCCGGTGTGGCCCTTGAGCGCTTTGCGATTGTCAAAGGAGTCCCGGATCAAAAATTCCGGGACCAGGTAATTCCGGGCGAAAGCCTTGAGGCCGGTAAAGGTGGAGGTCAGGATCAGGGCGGCGGCCGGGCGTTTTTCGGCCAGCGCGCACACCGCGCCCCCTCCCATGGAGCGCCCGAAAAGCGCGATGGCCGACGGGTCCACGTCCTTTCTTTCCGCCAGCATGTCATAGGCGGCCGCAAGGGTCTGGGTGATGGCGGCCTCGGAGGGCCGACCGGCGGAGCGGCCGTATCCCGGGTATTCCACAAGCAAAACCCCGATTCCCTCCTGAGCGTAGGGGAGAAACTCCTCAAGGGAAAAATCGATCAACTCCGCGTTTCCATGGGCGAAAAGGATCGCCGGGCCCGGGGCTCCGGACTCATTTCCACGGGGCGGCAGAAACCAGGTCTCGGTTTTTCCGAAATCCATCTCCAGCCATTGGACCTCGATCCCGGCGTCGGGCGGCGGCCCGTCCGGGGTTTCAATGAGCCTTGTGGGAAAGATGAAATATCTCTGGAGGAAAAAAAGCAGCAGGCAGTAAAGGCAGTAAAACACAAAAATCCAGGAAATGATTTTGATCAGCGTATACATGTCACGCCTCCTTTGGTTTCCCGGGGCCCTGGTCCAGCAAGTTCCGGATCCCCTCCCACACCCGGTCTTTTCCGGCGCGGGTTTTGGCGGAAAAGGGGATCAGGTCCGACGGGTCCGTCTCAAGCGCCCCGGCGATTTGGTCCAATCTTTTTTTTTGTCCGGATTTTGAAAGTTTGTCCGACTTGGCCAGCGCCACGATCCGGCTGATCCCGAAATGGTCGAGCCAGCCCAGAAGATTCAGGTCGTCTTCCCGGGGCTCCCGGCGGATGTCCAGGATGGCCACAACGCCTTTGAGGCAGGGCCGGGTTTTCAAGTAGGTCTCGATCATGGGACCCCAGGATTTTCTCACGGCGGCCGGGGCTTTCGCGTAGCCATAGCCCGGCAGATCCACAAAAATGAACTCGCCGTTTATGTCAAAAAAATTCAAAAGCTGGGTCCGCCCCGGGGTGGAGCTGGTCTTCACCAGACGCCTGCGGTTGACCAGGACATTGATCAAAGACGACTTGCCCACGTTGGAGCGGCCCGCGAAGGCGATCTCCGGGGGGCCGGGCGCCGGATACTGGGAAGACTTGGCGGCGCTGGTCATAAATTCGGCGGTTTTTACTATCATCATAAAGCCAGACCCGGTTTCATTTATCGGTCTTTGAAGTAGGCGTCGAGCCTGTCCATGGCCCGGGCGATATTTTCCATGGAGCTGGCGTATGAAAAGCGAAGGTAGCCCTCGGCGTTTTGCCCGAAATCGATTCCCGGGGCCACTCCCACCCGGGCCTTTTCCAGGATGTCGAAGGCCAGGCGGTATGAATCGCCGCTGATATGCCGAACGTTGGCGAACACATAAAAGGCCCCGGTGGGCTCTGTTGAAATCCCAAGACCCATCTTTTTAAGACGCCCGATCATGTATTTTCGGCGTTTGTCATACACATTTCTCATGCGCGTCACATCGTCATCCGCGTGTTTCAAAGCCGCGATCCCGGCCCTTTGCATCACCGAGTTGGCCGAGATGAAAAAGTTCTGCTGAATTTTCCGGATGGCGCCCATGAACGCCTCCGGGGCGATCACATAGCCCAGTCTGAGGCCGGTCATGGCGTACGCCTTTGAAAAGCCGTTTAAGACAAAGGCGTTTTCGGTGAATTCCAGAATGGAGCGCTCGGTCCCCTGGTAAACCAGACCGTGATAGATTTCATCGGAAATCACGTATAAAGACCCGGGGTCGGTCATGCCGGCGATGGCCTTCATCCTTTCCGCGGACAAAAGATTTCCAGTGGGGTTGGACGGGGAATTGATGAATATCCCCCGTGTTTTTTCCGAAATCTTTTCTTTGATGGCCTCGGGACGGTATTGAAAGCCGTCGTCCTCATCCACCGGAACCACGGCGGGCCGCCCGCCCATGAAACGGATAAAATTGGGGTAGCAGGCGTAATGGGGATCGGAAATGATCACCTCATCGCCGGGGTCCAGAAGCGCCCCGAAAACCAGCGCCATGGCCGGCGACGTTCCCGATGTCACGGCCACCTGGTCGGGGTCCACGGCCACGTTGTATTTTTTTTGATACATGTCGCAGATGGCCTGGCGCAGCTCCGGAATGCCAAGACTGTGGGTGTAGTGGGTGTCGCCCCGGTCGATGGCGTCGCGCGCCGCTTCTTTGACGCATTCCGGGGCGTCGAAATCCGGCTCCCCCACCTCCAGATGAATGACGTCGGCGCCCTTCTTTTCCATTTCATGGGCTTTTTCCAAAACATCCATTACGATAAACGGGGATATATGTCGGGCTTTCTTTGAAATCATGGGTGTCTTCCGGGTCTGACAGGGATTTTAAAAAGCAAAAGGGGCTGAAATCCGATTTCAGCCCCTTTTCTTTGCGATTTTGATGGCGGGAGCGACGGGACTTGAACCCGCGACCTCCGGCTTGACAGGCCGGCGTTCTAACCAGAGCTGAACTACGCCCCCTGAATTTTTCTTGCGAGGGAAAATGGTAGGCGGAACAGGGCTTGAACCTGTGACCCTCGGCTTGTAAGGCCGATGCTCTCCCAACTGAGCTACCCGCCCATGCAGGAAAAATAACTTAAAAAATTCTAAATAGCCGCAAATACAATCTATGTCAAGCGATTATTGCGTTTTAAAGCATTTTTTTTAAAATCGCCCCCTAATTCAAGGCGGCGGGGGTCTTGATTTCGTCCCCTTTTCCCGCGTCCATCATGTTAAAGGAGACGCCTGTGTCCGGCGAGATGATGTCCCCCTCCTTTAAAATCAGGGCGTGGGACAGGACCTCGTCCATGTGCTCCACCGGCTCGATCTTCACCTGCTTGAGCACGGCGGCGGGAATCTCGGAAATGTCTTTTTCATTTTCCTTGGGAATCAAAACCTTTTTGATTCCACCGCGATAGGCCGCCAGTATCTTTTCCTTCAGGCCCCCGATGGGAAGAATCCGTCCCCGGAGGGTGATCTCGCCGGTCATGGCCACGTCCCGTCTCACCTGTCTTTTTGAGATGGCGGACATGATGGACAGGCACATGGCGATCCCGGCCGAGGGGCCGTCTTTGGGAATGGCGCCTTCGGGAATGTGGATGTGGATGTCGTGATCGCTGTAAAAAGAGCTGTCGATCATAAAACTCTTGGCCCGTGACCGGGTGTAGCTCACGGCGGCCTGGGCCGACTCCTTCATCACATCCCCCAGTTTGCCGGTGACGGTGAGTTTGCCCTTGCCCGGCATAATCAGGGTCTCAATGAGCAAAAGCTCCCCGCCCACCTGGGTCCAGGCCAGGCCTGTCACGATGCCCACCTGGTCCTTTTCCTCAATCTCGCTTCGGGTGAACCGGGGCGGCCCCAGCCAGGACCGGGCCTTTTTCAGGCTCACGACGCCGCCTTTGAAGACTTTGTCCTTGTTCTTCAAAATGGTCCGGGCCATTTTCCGGCATACCGAGGCGATTTCCCGCTCCAGGTTCCGGACCCCGGCCTCCCGGGTGTACTGGCGTATGATGGCGTAAAGGGCGTCCTTGGTGAAATGAACGCCCCGGTCTTTAAGACCATTGGCCTCCAGCTGTTTTTTGACCAGAAAATCCTTCGCGATATTGAATTTCTCATAATCCGTGTAGCCGGGCAGGCGAATGACCTCCATCCGGTCCTGGAGCGGCAGCGGAATATCGGGCAGGGTGTTGGCCGTGGTGATGAACAAAATATCCGTCAGGTCGTAATCCACGTCCAGGTAATGGTCGTTGAAGGCGTAATTCTGCTCCGGGTCCAGCACCTCCAGCAGCGCGGCCGAGGGGTCGCCCCTGAAGTCCATGCTCATTTTATCCACTTCGTCCAGGCAGAAAACCGGGTTGTTGACCCCGATTTTTTTCAGGGACTGAACGATCTTCCCGGGCATGGCGCCGATGTAGGTTCGCCTGTGGCCCCGGATCTCGGCCTCGTCCCGGACCCCTCCCAGGGAAAGCCGGACAAACTTTCTGCCGGTGGCCCGGGCCACGGATTTGGCCAGGGAGGTTTTGCCCACCCCGGGCGGTCCCACCAGGCATAAAATCGGGCCCCGGATCTTTTTCACCAGGGACTGGACCGCCAGATACTCCAGTATCCGCTCCTTGGGCTTCTCCAGGCCGTAATGGTCCTCGTTGAGGATGGTTTCCGCCGTTTCGATGTCGGTCTTGGTCCTGGCGCGTTTGAACCACGGCAGGCTGATGAGCCAGTCGATGTAGTTGCGCACCACCGTGGCCTCGGCCGACATGGGGGTCATCATTTTGAGCTTTTTGAACTCTGCGGCCACTTTTTTGGAGGCCTCTTTGGACATTTTCTTGCGTTTGATCTTTTTTTGAAGGTCCCGCAGCTCGTCTTCGGAGTCGTCTTTCTGGCCCATCTCTTTTTTGATGGCCCGTATCTTTTCGTTTAAGATATAGTTGCGCTGGGTTTTCTGCATCTGGTCCTGAACCCGGCTGGTGATCCGCTGGTTCATTTTGGAGACGTTGATCTCTCTTTTGACCAGGCCCAGGATCAGAACAAGCCTTTCAGACAGGGGCGTGGTCTCCAGGATGCGCTGTTTTTCCTCGATCTTGAAGTTGAAATGCGGCGGGATCATGTCCCCGAGCTGGGACACGTCGGTCACGGACGAGATTTTATTGACCAGATCCGCCGATATGTCTTTTTTCACCTTGGCGTACTGGCGAAAACTCTCCACAATGGAGCGGCCGTGGGCCTCGCATTCCGCCAGGGAGTCGGGGGTTTCCACGATGGGGTTGACATGCGCCATGAAAAACCCCTCTTCCTGGGCGAAACGCGTGATGTGGGCCCTTTGTTTCCCCTCCACCAGGGCTTTGACGGTGCCGTCCGGAAGCCGGAGCAGCTGGAGGACCGTGGCGATGACGCCGGTGGAGGCGATGTCTGAAACGCCGGGGTTGTCGATGTCGGCTTTTTTCTGGGTGGCCAGAAAAATTTTCTTGTCTTTGTTCATGGCCTCCGCGAGCGCGGTGACCGATTTGGCCCTTCCCACGAAAAGGGGCGCGATCATGTGGGGAAACACCACAATGTCGCGAAGGGGCAAAACCGGAAGCGTGACCGCTGTGGGGCCGGGTTTGCTGTTGTCGTCTAATATATGCATAATGATATCCTTTTAAATAGGTCTCATGTTGGGGTCTCGTCAGGCTTTTTTCTTGTTTTGCTCATAAAGCAGGATCGGCGCCTCGCCGCCGGCGACCACATCGTCCCCCACGACGCATTCCTTGACATCGTCGATGGAGGGAATGTCGTACATGATGTCCAGCAGGCAGTTTTCCATCACGGCCCGAAGCCCCCGGGCGCCGGATTTTCTCTCCAGGGCTTTTCGGGCGATGGCGGAAACGGCGCTGTCGGTGAATCTCAGGTTCACGTTCTCCATCTCAAAAAGCCTCTTAAACTGTTTGACCAGGGCGTTTTTGGGCTCTGTGAGAATTTTCACCAAAGAGTCCTCATTGAGCTGATCCAGGGTGGAGATGACCGGAAGACGGCCCAGAAACTCGGGGATGAGCCCGAACTTGATCAGGTCCTCGGGCTCCACCCGGCGCAGGGTCTCGCTGATCTCCTCTTTGGACTTAAGGGCCACTTCGGAGTTGAAGCCCATGGTTTTCTGGTGGATGCGCCGCTGGATGACATGCTCAAGGCCGGCGAAGGTGCCGCCGCATATAAAAAGAATATTGGAGGTGTCCACCCGGACAAAATCCTGCTGGGGGTGCTTCCGCCCTCCCTTCGGGGGAACGCTGGCCGTGGTGCCTTCGATGATCTTCAAAAGGGCCTGCTGAACGCCCTCGCCCGACACGTCCCGGGTGATGGAGGGGTTGTCCGATTTTTTGGCTATTTTTTCAATCTCATCAATGTACACAATGCCGCGCTTGGCCTTTTCCACATCGTAGTCCGCGTTTTGCAGAAGGGACAGGATAATGTTTTCCACATCCTCCCCCACATACCCCGCCTCGGTGAGGCTGGTGGCGTCGGCGATGGCGAAGGGCACGTTCAAAAACCGCGCCAGGGTCTGGGCCAGAAGGGTTTTGCCGCATCCCGTGGGCCCGATCAGAAGCACATTGCTTTTTTGTATCTCCACTTCGCCGGCGTCCACATTGGATTCCAGTCGTTTGTAATGGTTGTAAACCGCCACGGAAAGGATTTTTTTGGCGCGCTCCTGCTCAATGACATACTCGTCCAGAGCCGCCTTGATCTCCCTTGGGGAAAAGCCCGAGCCGAAACCGGTCTCCTTGCCTTGCCCCGTTTCCTTTTCCACGTCCTCATTAATGATTTCACCGCACAGTTTCACGCACTCGTCGCAGATATAAACAGAGGGGCCCGCGATGAGTTTTTCCACATCCTTTTGCTCCTTGGCGCAAAAAGAGCAGAAAAAAGCGTTTTCAGTGTCTTTTTTGTCGCCCATGTTCTTTAACCCTCCTTTTCGGGGTCGTCCCGGATATCGTCCCGATCGGCGATCACATGGTCGATGAGGCCGTACTTTCTGGCCTCCTCGCTGGACATGAAGTAATCCCGGTCGGTGTCTTTTTTGACCTGTTTGAGGCTTTTGCCCGTGTGCCGGGTGATAATGCCGTTCAAGGCGTCCTTCATGCGGATAATTTCGTTGGCCTGGATGGCGATGTCCGACGCCTGGCCCTGGAAACCTCCCATGGGCTGATGGATGAGAATCCGGGAATTGGGAAGCGCGTAGCGTTTTCCTTTGGCGCCCGCGGTCAGAAGCAGCGCGCCCATGCTGGCGGCCTGGCCCACGCACACGGTGGCCACGTCGGGCTTGATGTACTGCATGGTGTCATAAATCGCCAGGCCCGCGGTCACCGCGCCACCGGGGGAGTTGATGTAAAAATTAATGTCTTTCTCAGGGTTTTCGGACTCAAGGTAAATGAGCTGGGCCACCAGAAGGTTGGCCACATCGCTGTCCACCGCCGAGCCTAAAAAAATAATTCTGTCCTTGAGCAGCCTCGAATAAATGTCATAGGCCCGCTCTCCCCTGCTGCTTTGATCAATCACCATGGGTATTAAAGGCAAAACGTCCACTCCTTTTGGAAAAGGGGTTATTCCTCGTCTCCCGAAACCTCCTGCTCGGGTTTTGTTTCGATTGTCTCTCCATGTTCCATTATAAGCTTTAAAACAGACTTTTCAAGAAGCGTGCGTTTAAAAAAGCTCAGGCCGCTTTCATTCTGGGCGTACTGGGCCTTGATCTGCTCCGCGGGATAGCCCATGCCTTCGGCCATTTCCTGAAAGCCTTTTTCGAGGTCTTCGTCGGAAAGCTCCAGCTTTTCCTGCTCAATGATTTTGTTGAGCAGCATGAAGCGGCGCACTTTTTTCCGGGCGGTGTCTCTGTATTTTTCCGCCAGCCCCTCCCGGGTGAGCCCCGCGTCCTCCAGAGACATCTCTCTGGAAGCGAAGGACTGCTCCGCCTCCCGCAGGATGCTTTCCAGCTCGTTGTCCACACTGGCCTCCGGAAGCTCAAAGTCGGTTCTTTCGATCAGCCCCTGGAAGACATCCTCATTCAGCTCCTGCTCAATTCTTTTTTTGTAGCCCTTCGCCAGGTTGTCCGATATCTGTTTCTCAAGGTCGGCCAGCGTCTCAAACGGGCCGAAGTTTTTCGCCATCTCATCGTTCATCTCAGGCAGAATTCTCTGCCGGATCTCGTTTAAGGTCACATGAAACACGATGTCGAGCCCCGCCAGCTCCCCGTCCGGGTAATCGGACGCGAAATTAATTTCAATCTCCCTGGACTCCCCGGGCGTCATCCCGATGATTTTTTCCTCGAAGTCCGGGTGCATTTTGCCGTCGCCGGGCTCGCAGGTGAAATTTTCCGTCCTCTGGGTTTTGTTAAAAGGACGGCCGTCTTTAAAGCCCTCGTAATCGATGATGGCGATGTCGCCCGTCTCAAGGGGCCGGTCCTCTTCCACCTTCACATTCTGCGCCGCGTGTTTCTGAAGCATTTTAAGCTGGCCCTGGATGTCCTCTTCGGTGACCTCGTAGAGATTTTTCCTGATTTTAACGCCTTTGAAATCAATGTCCCCGATTTCCGGGAACACGTCCAGAACCGCGTCAAAAGAGTAGGCGGCGTCCTCGTCCAGCTCCGGGCTGCTCACGTCATGGACCCCGGCGATTTTCAGGTCGCTTTCGGAAAATATCCGCTGAAGGGTGTCGTTCACCAGCTTGGAGGACACCTGCTCCGCGATCTTTTTTTTGTAGATGCTTTTAAGGACCGTCCGGGGAGCTTTGCCGGGCCTGAAGCCTTTGAGCTTGACCGTTTTTTTTAAGGACTCATAGGCCTCGCCCGCCTCTTCGGCCACTTTTTCTTTGGGTATCTCAATATGAAGCGTCTTTCTCACAGAGCTGTTGTCTTCCACAGTAAATCGCATGTTTTTTCCTTCCTGTCGTTGTTTGGATTGGGATGGTGCGAGAGGGGAGACTTGAACTCCCATCCTGTTTCCAGGGCTGGATCCTAAGTCCAGTGCGTCTGCCGATTCCGCCACTCTCGCTGTTTAAACCGCTTTCAATACTAACGAAATTAATCTGTATGGGGCCTTTTGTCAAGGTTAATCCAAGACGTCGGGCGCGTTTTAACCGCCTTTTGGCGTTTGACAAAAAAATGGGAGCGCTTATTTTTAAAGCAGATGTAACCGGCCTGTTTTTCAGGCGATCAACCCCAAACACCCCATCCTTTTTTAGAAAAACAAGGATTTAGAATAAGACAAACTCGTAAAAAATAGATCGGACGACATCGTAAAAATTCGATATGCAAGGCGCGGTGGTTTTTTGAGACTGAGGCCATACATACAGTATGCCGAAGGAACAAAAAACCACTGGAACGCAGCAGATCGGATTTTTTACGATGTCGTCGAATAAGGAGAGCGCGATGCGTTTCGACAAACTCACCATCAAATCCCAGGAACTGATTGAGGCCGCCCGAAACACGGCCGGGGAAAACCACAATCCGAACATTGAGCCCGAGCATCTGGGGGCGGCCCTGCTGACCCGGGAGGATTCCGTGGCGCGGTCCATCCTCCGCAAGCTGGGGGCCTCTCCCGACGCCGCGGCCGCGGACATGGCCATGGCCGTCAACCGGCTTCCCAAAACAACCGGCGCCGAATCGGACCAGACCTATATTTCCCCGGACGCCAAAAAAGCCCTGAACGCGGCCTTTAAGGAGGCCGCCGCAATGAAGGACGAGTACGTCGGCGTGGAGCATATTCTGATCGGACTCGCCGACGGCAAAGACACCGAGGCCGCGAGAATACTCGAGCGTCACGGGGCGGGCCGGGACGCCATTCTCCAGGCGATGATGGACATCCGGGGCTGCCAGCGGATCACCGATCAGAATCCCGAGGAAAAATACCAGGCGCTGGAGAAATTCAGCCGGAATCTCACCGAGGCGGCCCGGCTGGGAAAGCTCGACCCGGTCATCGGCCGGGACGATGAGATCCGCCGCCTGGCCCAGGTGCTGTCCAGGCGGACCAAGAACAACCCGGCGCTCATCGGCGAGCCGGGCGTGGGCAAGACCGCCATTGTGGAGGGCCTGGCCATGCGCATCGCCGAGGGCGACGTGGCCGGGACTTTGAAAAACAGGCGCCTGGTGTCTCTGGACATCGGGGCGCTCATCGCCGGCGCCCAGTACCGGGGCCAGTTTGAGGACCGGCTCAAAGCGGTGTTGAAAGAGGTGGAGAGCGCCGACGGCGAAATCATCCTGTTCATCGACGAGATTCACACCCTGGTGGGGGCCGGGGCGGCCCAGGGCGCCATGGACGCCTCCAACATGCTCAAACCGGCCCTGGCCCGGGGGACGCTCAGATGCGTGGGCGCCACCACCCTTTCGGAGTACCGCAAACACATTGAAAAAGACGCGGCCCTGGAGCGGCGTTTCCAGCCGGTTCTGGTGTCCGAGCCCACGGTGGAGGACACGGTGTCCATCTTAAGGGGGCTGAAGGAAAAATACGAGGTTCACCACGGCGTTCGGATCAAGGACTCGGCCATACTGGCGGCCGCGGCCCTGTCTGACCGCTACATCTCGGACCGCTTCCTTCCGGACAAGGCCATCGATCTGGTGGACGAATGCGCCTCCAAACTGCGCATTGAGATCGACAGCATGCCGGCGGAGATCGACGAAATCCAGCGGCGGATCACCCAGGCTGAAATCGAGCGCGAGGCGCTGAAAAAAGAGACCGATTCCGGCTCCAAAGAGCGTCTTGAAAAGCTTTCCGGAGAGCTGGCCGAAATGAATGAGGAGATCGGGGCGCTCAAGGCCCGGTGGAAAAACGAAAAAGAGGCCATCGGGGAGGCCGTGCGAATCAAGGAGGAGCTGGAGGCCGCCGGAATCGAGGAGCAGAAGGCCCAGCGCGAAGGGGACCTGGCCGAGGTGGCCCGCATCCGCTATGGGAAAATCTCGGATTTGAACGCGGATCTGGAGCGGGCCCGGGAAAAGCTGGCCGCCATCCAGGAAACGGGCAAGATGCTCAAAGAGGAGGTGGACGACGAGGACATCGCCCAGGTGGTGTCCCGGTGGACCGGCGTGCCGGTAAGCAGCATTCTGGAGGGCGAAAGGGAAAAGCTGATCCGCATGGAAGAGCGTCTGGGCGAGCGGGTCGTGGGCCAGGCCCGGGCCATTAAGGCCGTGTCCGACGCCGCGCGCCGGTCCCGGTCCGGTCTGCGTGATCCCAAACGCCCCATCGGCTCCTTTATCTTCATGGGCCCCACCGGCGTGGGCAAGACCGAGCTGGCCAAGGCGCTGGCGGGTTTTATTTTCAACAGCGAGCGCGCCATTGTCCGGGTGGACATGTCCGAATACATGGAAAAACACGCCGTGGCGCGGCTCATCGGCGCCCCGCCGGGCTACGTGGGATACGAGGAGGGGGGATTTCTCACCGAGTCCATCAAACGGCGGCCCTATTCCGTAATTTTGTTTGATGAAATCGAAAAGGCCCATCCCGACGTGTTCAACGCGTTGCTCCAGATACTGGACGACGGGCGTCTGACCGACGGCCAGGGCCGGACCGTGGATTTTAAAAACACCCTGATCATCATGACCTCCAACGTCGGAAGCCGCTGGATTCAGGAATTCGCCGCCTCCCGCCCGGAGGAGATGGAGGAAAAGGTCGGCGAGGCTTTAAGGGCCACATTCAAGCCCGAGTTTTTAAACCGCCTGGACGAAACCATCATCTTCCACAATCTGACGCCCGATCAGATCAAGGACATCGTGGACATCCAGGCCGAGACCCTTCGGGAGCGTTTAAAGGACCAGGGCCTGGACATCTCCCTGACCCCCCGGGCCCGGGACTTCCTGGCCCAAAAGGGATACGACCCCGCGTACGGCGCCAGACCCCTGAAACGGGCCATTCGGGCCTATATTGAAAATCCCCTCTCCATGGAAATCCTGGAGGGAAATATTCCCGAGGGAAGCCTCATCGAGGCGGACGCCGGGATGGACAAGCTCGTGTTCAGGATCAAATAGCGCGTTTTGTCCGACATTGAAGCTTGACACGGGGGGAAAAACCCGATAAAAGTAAAAGTTGCGGCCATTCCCCCCGAAAAAAAGATTCTTTAAGATCGAATCTTTTTTTTTGGGCTTTTTTTAAGGAAAAACCGAAACACACACAATCAGATGTCCAAAACCAATCGCAAAAAACTGGATGATTTTTACCAGCTTTTCTCATGGGACGACCATGTGCTGATCCTCATTGACGCCGACCCGGACGCCCTGGCCAGCGCCATGGCGCTCAAAAGGCTCCTGTGGAGAAAGACCGCCCATGTGGCCATCTCCAATATCAACGCCATCAAGCGTCCCGACAACCTGGCCATGGTCCGGCTTTTGGGGCTTAAGCTCACCCCCATCGGAAAAATAGACAAAGAAAAATACACCAGGTTCGCCCTGGTGGACTCCCAGCCCGGTCACAAAGAAATCTTTGAAAAATTCTCCTTTGACGTGATCATCGACCACCACCCCGACACCGGCCCGGAGGCGCCCTTTGTGGACATCCGGCCCAAATACGGCGCCACGGCCAGCATCATGACCGAATACATCAAGACCGCCAAAATCAAGCCGGCGGCCAAGCTGGCCACGGGCCTTTTCCACGCCATTAAAACCGACACCAATAATTTCGCCGGGAAAGCGTTCATCGAAGATGTCCGGGCCTTTCAATACCTTTTCAGACACGTCAACATCCACCTGTCCAAACGCATCGAGCAGGCTGAGATGAAGCTGGATTTTCTCAAATACTTCAAAATCGCCCTTCAGGTCATGCAAAGAACCAAGGGCAGGGTCTTCGCCCACCTGGGGCGGGTGACCAATCCCGACATATGCGTTCTGGCGGCGGATTTTTTCATGAAAATCGACTCCATCAACTGGAGCATTGTCTCAGGGGTTTATCAGAAAAAACTCGTCATCATTTTGAGAAACGACGGAATCCGGCGGGACGCCGGCAAGGTGGCCCAGGAAAGCTTCGGCGACCTTGGCTACGCCGGGGGGCATAAAAACATGGCCCGGGCCGAGATCCCCCTTGCCGAGCTGACCGGCCTGTTCAACGGGGAGACCGAAAAAAAAGTCCAGCAGTGGATTAAGAGCAGGGTGACCAAGAAAGCGGGAAAAAAGTGATCATGAAGGCATGAAAAAAACCGCCATCTCCATACTGGGATCCGGAACCTGCGTTCCCTCCCTGGAGCGGGCCGCCTGCTGCGTTCTGGCAAAGACCGGGGAGTCGAAAATTCTTTTCGACTTAGGCCCCGGGATCATGCGCCGCCTTCTGGAGGACGGGGTCGCCATCCACGAAATCACCCACATTTTCTTAAGCCATTTTCATCCCGACCACTGCGCCGAGCTGGTCCCGTTTCTGTTCGCGCTCAAATATCCCGATTTCAAAAAACGCTCCAAACCCCTGTCCGTCATCGCCGGGAAGGGGCTTGAGACCTTTTTCGGCCGCCTTCAGCGGGCCTGGGGAGACTGGATGGCGCCGGACCCTGATTTTTTCAGGCTCATGGAGCTGGACCTCGACGGCCCGGGGCCCCGGCGCATGGCGTTTCCCGACTTCGTCCTGGAATGGGCGCCCGCAAATCACCGGCCGGAAAGCGCGGCGTTTAAAATCACGGACGCGGCGGGAAAATCCCTGGTCTATTCCGGGGACACCGACGAAAGCGAAAACGTCATGGCCCTTTCGAAAAACGCCGATGTCCTGGTGTGCGAATCGGCCATGCCCGACGATCTGAAAGTGGACGGCCACCTGACCCCTTCCCTGGCCGGGGAGATCGCCCGAAAAGCCGGCCTCAAGCGGCTGATTTTGACCCATTTTTATCCCGAATGCCTTCAGGCCGACCCGGAGGGCCAGGCCCGAAAAACCTTTGGCGGAGACCTGATCATGGCCCGGGACCTGATGAGGATCGAGTTGTGAAATACTATCCCATTCAGCTCAATGTCAAAGACCGGCGCTGCCTGGTGGTCGGCGGCGGCTCCGTGGGCGCGCGAAAGGCCGCCACCCTTCTGGAATGCGGGGCAAGGGTGACGGTGGTGAGCCCGGACGCGCGCGAAAAAATCGCGGACATGGCCCAAAACCATCTCCTTGTCTTGAAAAAACGGCCCTACCGGGAATCGGACCTGAACGGCGTTTTTTTGGTCATGGGCGCCACCGACCACGAGGATTTGAACCGGAAAATCCACGCCGACGCCTCCGGGCGCGGCATCCTTTGCAACATCGCCGACCGGCCGGAGCTTTGCGATTTCATCCTTCCCGCCATTGTCAAAAAAGGGGACCTCATCATCTCCATCTCCACGTCCGGCAAAAGCCCGGCCTTTGCCCGGCATCTGAAAGAGGAGATGGAAAAAACCGTGGGGGACGAGACCGCCGCGTTCCTGGAGCTGATGGGCGCGGTCCGGAAAAAACTGCTGAGCCAGGCCCATGAGCCCGAGGCCCACAAGCCCCTGTTTAACCGCCTGATATCCGGCGGGCTTCCGGACATGCTTCGACGAAACGACATCCCGGCCGTCAACGCCCTGCTTAAAGAGGTTCTGGGGGAGGGGTATGAGTGGGAGTCTTTGATGACGGAGCCTTAGAAAATCCGATCTGCCGCGTTGCGTCGCTTTTTTTGTTCGTTCGGCATACTTATAAGTATGGCCTCTCTCTCAAAAAACCGCCGCGCCTTGCATATCGAATTTTCTAAGGCCCCGTTCAAAAGAAGGATCATCAGATGAAAACCATCTCCATCCAAAGCCCCTTTGGGGACTGCCTCGTCTGCCCGGGCGCCCCGTTTGAGACGCTGGAAGGGCTCGCGCCCCTTAAAGACGCCGTGATCATCACCGATGACCGGGTGTGGGAACTTTACCGGGACATCTTTCCCCCGGCCCCGGTCATCCGGATCGGCCGGGGCGAGGCCGCCAAAACCCTTGAGACCGTCCGCGATGTGTACGACGCGCTCAAGCGCCTGGGGGCCGGCCGCCATTCCTTCATCGTGGGCGTGGGCGGCGGCATCGTGTGCGACATCGCCGGCTTCGCGGCCTCCACCTATCTTCGGGGACTGGGCTTCGGGCTGGCGCCCACCACCCTTCTGGCCCAGGTGGACGCCGCCATCGGGGGCAAAAACGGGGTGAATTTCGAAGGGTACAAAAACCTTGTGGGCGTTTTCAGACAGCCCGGGTTCGTGATATCCGACCCCGCCTTTCTCAAAACCCTTCCCCCAGAGGAGATGGCCTGCGGCATGGCCGAGGCGGTCAAGCACGCCGCCATCATGGATCCGGCCCATTTTTCCTTCATCGAAACCCATTGCGATGACATCACGGCTCTCGACATGGACGCGCTCAAAACCCTGGTCCGCGATTCCGCCGCCA
This sequence comes from Candidatus Desulfarcum epimagneticum, assembly GCA_900659855.1. Lineage (NCBI taxonomy): Bacteria > Pseudomonadati > Thermodesulfobacteriota > Desulfobacteria > Desulfobacterales > Desulfobacteraceae > Candidatus Desulfarcum > Candidatus Desulfarcum epimagneticum. Next base: position 377,369 of record CAACVI010000001.1, on the reverse strand, counting down.
TCAAAACCGCCATTGTGAACCGCGACCCCGGCGAGGGACACGAGCGAAAAAAACTCAACTTCGGCCACACCTTCGGCCACGCGCTGGAAAAAACCCTGGAAATCTCCCACGGCCGGGCCGTGGCCATGGGCATGGCCCTGGCGGCGGCGCTCTCCGTGGAAAAAGGGCTTCTGGCCCCAAACGCCCGGGACCGCCTGCTCGCCCTGCTGAATCGATTGAAACTTCCCTCAAACCCTGTTATAGAAGCGGGTATAAACAACAAACAGGCGGTTTTAGACGCCATCGGCAAAGACAAAAAGCGAACGCGCCACGCCATTGATTTCGTTTTGCTCAAAGACATCGGCCGCGCCGAAATCCGGCCGGTTTCCCTGGGTGAGCTGGAGGCGTTTTTGGACCGGGCCGCGGCCTCGCCGTCATCCGGCCCATAGACCCCAAAAAAACAAGGCGGCCCATGATGAATCATTCGATCCGGAAAATTCCCTACGGAGTGGCGGAATTCGCCTCCATCCGAAAAAACCGCATGTACTACGTGGACAAAACACGGTTCATCCCTGTTCTGGAATCAGCCGGCCGCTACGTTTTTTTCGTCCGGCCCAGGAGATTCGGGAAATCGCTGTGGATGTCCACCCTGCAATATTACTACGACATCAATGACAAAGACGATTTTGAAACCCTCTTCAAGGGCGCCTACATCTTTGACCATCCCACCCCGGAGAGGCATTCCTACCTGATCATGTCCTTTAATTTCGCCGGGGTCAATCCCGACATCCGGCATGTGGAGGCCTCGTTTGAAGACCTGGGAAAAGCCGTGGCCGATGACTTCCTGGAGCGCTACCATGCGTTTTTCGATGAAAACGCCCGAAGGGAAATCGCAAACGCCCCCGGCGCCGAGGGCCGCCTGAGGCGAATTTTCATCTTCGCGGCCCGGAAAAAACTAAAGATTTATCTTTTCGTCGATGAATACGACAACTTCGCCAACACGGTTCTCACCGGCTCCGGAAGCGGCGCCTATGAAAAGCTGACCCACGGCGAGGGGTTTTTCAGATTTTTTTTCAACATGCTCAAAACCGCCACATCCGACAAAGGCTCGGGGATCGACAGACTCTTTGTCACCGGGGTCTCCCCCATCGCCATGGACGACGTGACCAGCGGCATGAACATCGGGGACAATATCAGCCTCAATCCCCTTTTCAATGAGCTGGCCGGGTTTTCGGAAAAAGAGGCGGCCGACATGCTGTCCTATTACCTGGCGGATTTGGGCCTGGACGGCGATGTGTCCTTTTTCCTTGACATCATGAAAAAATGGCACGGCCGTTACCGCTTTTCCCCCGGCGCCGAAAACCGGGTGTTTAATCCCGACATGGTTCTTTATTTTATCAAAGAGCTTCGGGCCGGCAAACAGCTTCCCCTGAACATGGCGGACCCCAACATCAAGATCGACTACCGGAAACTGCGCCACATGATGATGGCGGACCGGCGGCTCAACGGCAATTTTTCAAGGCTCAAGCGGATCCTGGAAGACGGCTTTATCGCCTGCAAAATACAGCCGAGCTTTCCCCTGGAGCGTTTGACCGACCAAAACAATTTCGTCTCCCTGCTGTACTATTTCGGACTTTTGACCATTGACAGCTCCAAAGGCCCCCGGCAGACCCTGTCCATTCCCAATCAGACGGTAAAAATGATCATGTATGAATACTTCCGGGAGGCCATGAGCGATTCCGGGGTCTTCGGGATCGACCTGTGGGCGTTCGCCGATCTGATGGACGACATGGTGTACGAGGGCCGGTGGCGGCCCGTGTTCGACTTCATCGCCGACGCCATCGAAAAACAGACGTCCGTCAGGGACTATCTGGAGGGCGAGCGGGCCGTTCAGATATTCATGCCGGCCTATCTTTCCATGACCGACTACTACATCACATGGACCGAGCGCGAAATGAAGAAAGGATACGCGGACCTGTTTCTGGAGCCCTTCCTGGCCAAGTTCCCCGACATGCGCTTCGGCTACCTGATTGAGCTGAAATACATCCCCCGGGGGGAATTCAGCGACCAGACGCTTCAGGAAAAAATAAAAGAGGCCGCGGCCCAGCTTCAAAAATACTCGGACGATGACCGCCTGAAAAAAATATCCGGGGGATATGAGCTGAAAAAACTGGCCCTGATATATCATGGGTGGGAGCCGGCGCATGCCTCTGAAGTCGGGGATTAAAAGACCGGGGGGGGCATTGATTTGCGATAAACCGTATGATCTGGTATAGTGACGCCCCGACAGGATTCGCAAGGTTTCAAGACTTCAAAAAAAATATAATATGGATATTAAAAACAATGAAGCGCCGGGATTTGAAAGCATTCCATGTATCTCACGGATAACATACTAAACGTTGACAGAGACTATCTTCTTAAAGAAGATGAGGCGACTTATCAGGCCCGTTGTGCCGGAAAATTAGACAATCAGGCAAAAAAACACCGCTTAATTGACTTGTTTTCAGGAGCGGGCGGCATGTCTTTAGGTTTTTCAGAGAAATTCAGCCAGCCTTTTGAATCGGTTTGGGCCAACGATTTTAATCAATATTGCGTGGACACATACAATAAAAATTTTGGGCCTCATTGTGTTTTGGGCGATATTGCCGATATTTTGAACGATCCGAATTTTGTGGTCCCTGATGCGGACATTGTGATCGGAGGCCCGCCATGCCAGGGATTCAGCCTTTTAAATAAAAACAGGAAAAATGATTCGAGAAAAGAATTGTGGAGGCCGTTTTTAGAAATTGTGGATCGTTCGGGGGCGTCAATGTTTGTGATGGAGAATGTTCCCCACCTGCTGGGGACCTTCGAGCATGCTGAAATCGTCAAAGCCGCGAAGTCGCTTGGGTTTAAAGTCACTCAAGACAAATTGCTTGCGGCGGACTTTGGCGTTCCTCAAACCCGTATGAGAGCCTTCATTATCGGATGTAAATTTGCGGACCCTTCCGTTTTGTTCCCTCCAAGAAAAACACATCATAAGAATCATCACGACCCATCTCAATTGTCCCTGTTTGATAATCATGAAACATACATTTCTGATTTTGAGGAATGGAGAACGGTAAAAGACGCCATCGGGGATTTGCCCCATCCTGAAGGGACTGAAATAAAGGATATTTCTCCACCCCTTGACTTGCATTTCGGTCGAAACCCGACTGAATTGAGCAAAAAAAGATATAGAACCATACCTGATCAGGGGATGAACAGGTTTGATTTGCAAAGACTTGCTCCCGAATTGACCCCCCAATGCTGGATACGCAAAAAAACGGGGGGGACCGACTTATTCGGACGACTTTGGTGGGATCGGCCGGCTTATACCATTCGGACGGAATTTTTTAAACCTGAGAAGGGACGTTACCTGCATCCTGAACAGCACCGGCCGATCACGCACAGAGAAGCGGCGCGTTTTCAGAGTTTTCCCGACGAATTTCACTTCACCGGATCGAAAACAGAGATTGCAAAACAAATCGGAAACGCCGTTCCACCTTTGCTCGCGGCCCGCGTGGCGGATATAGCGCGTATATTATTATCACTGAAACCCTGAATATGACGGATGGATGTTTTCGATAAACGAAAAAGAAGCCGTATCATGGGAAAGATTAAGGGCAAACACACAAAGCCTGAGATTCTTGTAAGATCCATGCTGCATAAAATGGGATATCGTTTTCGGCTTCACAGAAAGGATCTTCCCGGAAATCCTGATATCACGCTCCCAAAATTTAAAAAGGTCATTTTTGTGAACGGTTGTTTTTGGCATGGCCATGAAAATTGCAAACGTTCAAAAAGACCCGCCACTAACAGCGAATTCTGGAACGAAAAACTGAACAAAAACATTCGCCGGGATAAAAAAAATATTCAAGAATTGAATGAAAAGGGCTGGGAGCCGCTTATAATCTGGACTTGTGAAATTAAAAATGAAAAAAAATTAAAACAAAAGCTTGGCGATTTTTTAAAGGACAGGCAAAGCTGAATGATATGAAACCGGAAGAAATAAGAAAAGACCTTCAACGCCTGATCATCCACTTCGAGGATGAATTAAAATCGGATGATTTACGGAAAAAAGTCCTCGCCCTGGTTCCTTGTTTCCATCAGCTCAGAGAGCTTGGGAAATCCCTGATACCAAGAGATATCGCGCGAAGCGCAAGAGATAGAATCTTGCTCTATTTTCTTAAATACCCAAAAACGATTATTAAAGGCGATGAGCTTTTAGTGGTCGGCGGGATTCAGGAATATGCCCGCAGGGTGCGTGAATTAAAAGTTCAATTCGGCTGGTTTATAGTGAGCGGCGTCACGGCGAATCAAATGAATCAGGAAAACGAATTCCCGATAAAAAATATGGATGTCGCCACAATGGGGCCATCCGATTATGTGATGTTGTCAACCCGGCAAGACCGCGACGCCGCCCATAGATGGCATTTGGCAAATGAAATCAGACGGGAGAGCCTGTCGGCAAGAGACAAAATTCTGAAGTTCCTGCGTCAAAATGTCGGCCAAAAAGTGACGGGCGAAGAATTGCGATATGTCGCGAAAGACAAAACCGAATGGGCAAGACGAGCGCGAGAATTGCGCGCCGAATACGGATGGCCGGTCGTGACCCGAAATACCGGGCGCCTCGATTTGGATGTGGGCGTTTATCTTCTTGAAGCCGACAGACAAAGCCCTGAGCACGACCGCCGCATACCGGACCCCGTGAAAAGAGGGGTTCTGAGAAGAGACGGCTATAAATGTAAAAATTGCGGCTGGTCTCATGATGAATGGAATCGTTCAGACCTGCGTCATCTTGAACTCCACCATGTCAGACATCATGCGTCAGGCGGTGAAAACACACAAGAAAATCTGATCACTCTTTGCACGGTGTGTCATGATGATGTTCACAGGAAACAATGATTCGGCGCCGTTGATAAAATGCCTGAATCAAAAGCTTCGCCGGATTCGCAAAAGCTCCGTTTGACTCCGCTTTTTCGAGCCGGTGAGCTTGTCGGTATATGACGGAAGAAATCCTTGAATCAAAATAGACCGAAGACAAAAGAGGCATGATGTGGATATTGCAAATATCAATCAAATAAACAACTATTTCAGGGACAAACCGGTTCAAAAAGCCTATCTTTTCGGCTCCCGTCAAACAGGGCGATCCAGGAAAGACAGCGACATTGACATCCTGGTGGAGCTGGACCATTCGAGTTCGATTGGTTTAAAATTTATTCGCATGAGAATGGATTTGGAAGATATGCTGGGCCGAAAAGTGGATTTGCTGACGGATGATTCCATATCCCGACACATCAAAGCCTGTATAGACAGCGAAAAAAAATTGATATATGACAGAAGAAATCCGTGAATCGGAACAAAAAAACCAAAAAAACCGGAGGCCCAAACCCATGAAAATCAACCCCGACTTTGTGTCGCCCTGCGGCCTTTACTGCGGCGTTTGCGCCATTTACATGGCGCATCAGGACGACAATCAGAAATTCAAAGAGCTTCTGGTCGGCGTGTACCGGGGCGAGGCCCCGGGCAAAGGGGCGCTGCCCGGCGCCGAAACCCTTTCAGCAGACGACATCCGGTGCCGGGGATGTCTGTCCGACGAGCGTTTCATGCATTGCCGGCAGTGCGAGATCCGGGACTGCGCCATGGAAAAGGGCCATGCCGGATGCTGGGAGTGCGGGGATTTTCCCTGCGGCCACATTGAAAACTTTCCCATGACCGTGGGGAAAAAGGTCATTTTACGCTGCGTGCCCCATTGCCGGGAGGTCGGCGTTGAAAAATGGATCGAGGACGAAGAGGCCCGGTATGTCTGCCCGGAGTGCGGGAGCAAACTTTTCCGGGGCGCCGGGCGGTGCAACGCCTGCAAGACGCCTGTGGACCCGGACTGATTTTTTTCGCCCGGTTTTTTCTTGACAAGTGGTTACAATGTGGCTAATTTGTGATGATTATATCCGAACAGCTCCGCTGTATATAGTTATAAAAGGACAGGGTCCTTCAAAGGCCCGGACGACAAACCGGCCTTGGCCGAAACATCTTGAAAATTTTTTCCATTGGCGGCCCGCCTGTGACGACGCGACATGGCGCCGGGCGGAAACCGCCCCAGGGAGATAAAAATGAGACACGCGGAAACAGGGTTTAACCTGGAAATCGATCTGACCCGTGGAAACATCGAAAAACACGAGACCGATCCCAAAGACACCGAGCTTTACCTGGGGGGTCTGGGAACCAACGCCAAAATACTGTGGGACCGGGTTCCCCCGGAGGTGGACGCCTTTTCGCCCGAAAACCTGCTGATATTCTCAGCGGGCCTTCTGTGCGGCACCCCGGCCACCGGCTGCAACCGCACCATTCTCTCCACCATTTCCCCCCAGACCCATCTCATGGCCTTTTCCATGATGGGCGGATTCTGGGCCCCGGAACTCAAATACGCCGGCTACGACAAGGTGATCCTTCGGGGAAAATCCCCGGACCTGGTTTACATCTGGATTCACAACGACAAGGTGGAGATCAAAGACGCCTCCCATTTAAAGGGCAAGGGCGCCATTGAGACGGCGGAGATCATCAAAAAAGAGCTGGACCAGCCCAAGGCCCAGGTGGCCGCCATCGGAATGGCCGGGGAAAACCGGGTCTATTTCGCCTCCGTGGAGCAGGGCCGCTCCAGCGCCAGCCGGGGGGGCATCGGCGCCGTGATGGGGGACAAAGGCGTCAAGGCCATCGCGGTCCGGGGAACCCGGGACATCCATCTCGCCCGCCCCGAAGAGTTCCTGGAGCTTTGCCGGGAGGTCCTGGAATACATCAAATTCCGGGAGGACAACCCCATCCCGGGCGTGATGCCCATTCTGGCCGGCCTGGGCTCTCCCCAGGAGATGAAGGTGCACGACGAAAAATGGCACACGGAAAACTTCATGTGGGGCAATTCCAGGACCCGGAGGAAAGGGTTCTGGACCGATGAAATCGCCAAAGCGTGGACCGAAACCATGGAGCAGTCGCGCAACCGGTTCGTCAGCTGCTACAACTGCCCCATGGAATGCGGGGCCACCCTGTCCATCCCGGGCTTTCCCACGTATATGATGAAATGCTTTTCCAAGCTCACCTACACCATGGCCGCCATGTCGGATTTGGACTTCGGGCTTAAAATCGCCCAGAAGGCCACGGAGTACGGGGTGGACGGGTTCTCCGCCCCCCAGGTCATGGCCTTTGCCCTGGAGCTTTATGAGGACGGCATCCTCAAAGACGAGGATTTCCCCGGAATGCCCGAGGACAACGACGGCCGGTTTTACTGGCTTCTGGACAAAATCGTGCGGCGGGAGGGGATCGGCGACATCCTGGCCGACGGCACCTACTGGGCGGCCAAAAAGATCGGAAACGGCGCCGAGGCCTACGCCCACAACAACATCAAAAAACACGAGCAGCTCCCGCTCAAGCTGTCCATGCTCAATCCCATTTATTTTCTGATGTACGCCACCGGCGAGAAAATGAACATCACCCAGATCGAGGGCCAGTTTCCCCAGGCCCCCTTTCCCAAACGGGAGCAGCGGGAAGCCTTTGTCAAAGACTGGATCCAGGTCCCCCATGAAAAGTTCAAACAGTATTTCCTGGACTGGGAGCTGAGGGGGGAAAACTCCATCCCCTATTATCCCACGGTGGAGATGACCTGCGACATCGTGGACTGGCAGGAGCGGATGCACTACATTGACGACGCGCTGGGCATGTGCGCCGGCCTGTCCTCATTTCCCTTAAAACCGCCCTACCACATCCACAACTACCCCAAATTCATCTCATCAGGCGCCGGGGTGGACATGGACGAGGAGACGCTGACCCAGGCGGCCAAGCGCTACCGGACCCTGATCCGGGCCATCAACATTCGAAGGGGCATGAGAAGAAAAGACGACAAACCCCCCGAGAACCACTGGAAAAAACGGTTTCCCGAGCTTGAGGAAGAGCTTCTGGACTCGTACTACACCCTGAAGGGGTGGAACAGCGACGGCGTCCCCACCCGGGAAGCCCTGGAGGAGCTGGGCCTGGGCTATGTGGCCGAAGACTTCATCCAGCGGGGCGTTTTAAATGACGGCGACGCGACAGCGACGCAAGAAGGAATCAATCAGTAAACCGGAGGGCGCGACACTTGAATTCCGAAAGCGACAAACCCAAAAAAACCATCAAAACCGTCCGGATCGACGTGGACAAATGCAACGGCTGCCGGGCGTGCGAAATGATCTGCTCCGCCTTTCACGCGGCGCCGAAATACAGCGGAAACAATCCGGCCCGGTCCCGAATCCGGGTGATCCGGGACCCCTTGAAAGACGTGTATGTCCCGGTTTACGCCGGGGACTACGCCCCGGCCGAATGCGCCGGCAGAGACCAGTACGTCATTGACGGAAAGGAATATGACGAGTGCGCCTTCTGCAGGGCCTCGTGCCCGTCCCGGGAGGACTTCAAAGAGCCCGATTCCGGTCTTCCTTTGAAATGCGACATGTGCGAGGGCGAGGACGAGCCCCTGTGCGTGCGCTGGTGCCTGGTGGACGCCCTGACCCTGGAGGAAAGGCCGGCCGACGAAGAAGAGGAGGAGGACGCCCGGGACGAGATGGAGATCGGCCTGGAGGCGCTGGCGGACAAACACGGCCTTCAAAAGCTCATGGACGCCGTTTCCAGAATGTCCGAAAAGGACTGAGGCGCCGGATCCGGCGATTTTTTTGACGCCAAAGGCCCCGGGAGGACCCTGTCTCCCCGGGCGCCATCAAATCAGTGAGGATTGAAAAAGACAGTGGAAACAGTCGCCCCTTTCAAAGAAGTGACAGAGGAGATCAAAGACGCCGGCGGAGAAACGTTCAGGCTTTGCTTTCAGTGCGGGCTGTGCGACGCGGTCTGCCCGTGGAACCGGGTCCGGCCCTTCAGCATGCGCAAAATCATCCGGGAGGCCGCCTTCGGCCTTTCCGAAATCGACGGCGAAGACATATGGCGCTGCTCCACCTGCGGAAGATGCCCCGAGCGGTGCCCCCGGGGGGTGGACCAGATCGAGCTGGGGATTTCCCTGCGCCGGGTGGCCTCGGAGTACGAGATTTTTCCCGCCTCGGTCAAAAGCGCCCGCACGGCCCGGGCCAGCCTGATTTCCGAGGGCAACCCCCTGCAGGGGGATCGGGAAAAACGCGGCGACTGGGCCAAAGAGCTGCCGGTGAAACCCTTTGAAGAAGGGATGGACATCCTGTATTTCGTCGGCTGCTACTTAAGCTATGACCCGAGAATGAAACGGGTGGCCGCGGCCACCGCCCGCGTCCTGGACAAGGCGGGCGTGGGCTTCGGCATACTGGGGGAAAAGGAAAGCTGCTGCGGGGAAAGCATCCGCAAAACAGGCGGCGAGGACGCGTTTAAAAAACTGGCCCGGGACAACATCAAGGCGTTCATCGATCATGGGGTCCAAAGAATCCTGGTGTCCTCCCCCCATTGCTTCCACACATTCAAAAACGAATATCCCGAATTCAAGGCGGCCTTTGACGTGGTCCATATCTCCCAGTATCTGCTGGAGCTGATCCGCGAGGGAAGGCTTGAGCTGTCCGGGAGCTATGAGAAAAAAGTGGCGTATCACGACCCCTGCTACCTGGGGCGGCACAACGGCGTCTATGACGAGCCCCGGGAAATTTTAAAAAAGGCGCCCGGTCTCGAATTGGTGGAAATGGCGGATTTCGGCGCCGACAGCCTGTGCTGCGGCGGGGGCGGCGGCCGGATATGGATGGACACGCCCATGGCGGAAAGATTCTCGGACATCCGTCTCAAACAGGCCCGCGACGCCGGGGCCCGGGAGCTGGTCACGTGCTGTCCCTACTGCGTCACCAACTTTGAGGAAAGCCGCCTGAACCTGGAGTATGACGACGTCCTGGAAATCAAAGACATCGCGGAAATCGTCAGCGAGATCATTTAGGAACATTAAAATCTAAATAAGGACGGATGGAAGTGAAAAACAACAAACAAATGGAAGGAAACGGTCCCCAAAGCCACGTGGGAGATGTCATGGTTCTGGGCGGGGGAATCAGCGGCATCCAGGCCTCCCTGGATCTCGCGGCCGCCGGCTTCAAAGTCTTTCTGGTTGAAAAGTCCCCGAGCATCGGCGGCCATATGGCCCAGCTGGACAAGACCTTTCCCACGAACGACTGCTCCATGTGAATTCTGTCTCCCAAACTGGTCGAGGTCGGCCGGCATCCAAACATAGAGGTTCTGACATTTTCAGAAATCAGCGGCGTGGAGGGGGAGCCGGGAAATTTCACGGTTTCCCTGACCAAAACCCCCCGCTACATCATCGAGGACAAATGCACGGGCTGCGCCACCTGCGTCGAATACTGCCCGGTTGAATACCCGGATCCATTCAACCAGGAAATATCCGCCGCCAAAGCCGTCCATGTCTATTTTTCCCAGGCCATTCCCCTGGTGGCCTATGTGGACGAAAGCTGTCTGTATCTCAAAGAAAAAAAATGCGGCATCTGCCAGAACGTGTGCCAGGCCGACGCCATTGATTTCAGACAGGAGCCTGAAAAAACCGACATCCACGTCGGCGCCGTCATCCTGTCTTCGGGCATGAAGCCCTTTGATCCCGGCGTCAAAAACGAATACCACTACAGAAAATTTCCCAACGTGGTCGCCAGCATGGACTATGAGCGGCTTTTGTCCGCCACCGGCCCGTACGGCGGCAAAATCCTGCGGGCCTCCGACCAGGCCCATCCCCGTAAAATCGCCTGGATCCAATGCGTGGGCTCCAGACGCTCAAACCCGAAAAATTCGGAGGAGAACAGCTACTGCTCAGGGGTCTGCTGCACATACAGCCAGAAACAGGCGATTTTGACAAAGGACCACAACCCGGACGCCGAGTGCGTCATTTTCCACAACGACATCCGGTCCCATGGCAAAGATTTTGAACGATACCGGGAAAGAGCCGAGGCCGCCGGCGTTCGGTTTGTCCGGGCCTATCCGTCCATCGACCGGGAGAGCCCGGAGAGCCGCAATGTGATTCTCAGGTACGCCGACCCCCTTGAGGGCGTCAAAGAAGAGGAGTTCGACCTGGTGACGCTGTCTGTGGGGCTCAATCCCCCGGAGGACCGGGAAAAACTGTCAAAGGACTTCGGGATCGAACTAAACCCCCACGGATTCTGCGAGGCGCTTCCCGAAAATCCCATGAAGACCGGCCGCCCCGGGGTCTTTGTCAGCGGCGCCTTCCAGGGGCCCCTGGATATCCCCGAGTCGGTTTTCACCGCCAGCGCCGCCGGCTCCCAATGCGGCGAGCTTCTGGATTACCGGCGCGGAAAACTGGCCCGGGAACGGGTGTATCCCCCGGAGAAAGACGTCTCCCTTGAGGAGCCCAAAATCGGCGTTTTCGTGTGTCACTGCGGGGCCAATATCGGAAGCGTGGTGGATGTCCCCTCCACGGTCGAATACACCCTGGCCCTGCCCCATGTGGTCCACGCCCAGGAGCAGCTTTTTTCATGCGCCACCAATTCCGCCCAGGAAATCACGGACATGGCAAAGGAAAAGGGCCTCAACCGGGTGGTGATCGCCGCGTGCTCCCCCCGGACCCTGGAGCCGCTTTTCCGGGACACCCTCCGGGAGGCGGGGCTCAATCCGTATTACTGTGAAATGGCCAATATCCGGGAGCATTGCTCCTGGGTGCATTCCAAAGAAAAGGAAGAGGCCACTGAAAAAGCCAAAGACATCATCCGCATGTCCGCGGCCCGGGCCCGTCACCTGGAGCCGTTGATGGAATTCGACCTGCCGGTGAACAAAACGGCCCTGGTGGTGGGAGGCGGCGTGGCCGGCATGACCTGCGCCCTGTCCATCGCGGCGCAGGGGCATGAGGTCCACCTGGTGGAAAAGGAGAAAAATCTCGGGGGGACGGCCCGAAGAATTCACTCCACCCTGGAGGGAATGGATGTCCAGGCCTATTTAAAAGATTTGATCCGCTCGGTTTACGAAAACCCCCGCGTGCACATCTCCCATGACGCCGTCATCCAGGACGTTTCCGGGTATGTGGGCAGCTTCGTGACCACGGTGGAAACCGAAGGCCGTGTGAAAAAAATCGAGCACGGCGCGGCTGTTCTGGCCATCGGCGCCCGGGAATACCGGCCCTCCGAATATCTCTATGGGCAAAACGACCGGGTCATGACCCTTCTGGAGCTGGAGGAAAAAATCGCCCAAAAAGAAGAGCGGGTGACCCGGGCCGAAACCCTGGTCATGATCCAGTGCGTGGGATGCCGGAACGAAGACCGGGGCTACTGCAGCCGGATCTGCTGCTCCCACGCCGTTAAAAACGCGCTCAAACTCAAAAAAATCAACCCCGATATGGACATCCACATCCTTTTCAGGGATATGAGAACCTATGGTCTGAGGGAGGACTATTACCGCGAGGCGTCAGACAAACATGTCCGGTTCATCCGATGGGACCCGGCGGACAGGCCGACGGCGGAGGCCGTGACGGAAGGGGGCAAAGACATGGTGCGGATAACGGTCGCCGATCCCGTTTTGGGCCAGCGGCTTGAAATAGACGCCGACTGCCTGGCCCTGGCAGCCGCCGTTTTGCCTCCCGACGACATCGGGGAAATGGCGGGGCTGTTCAAGGCGGCGCTGAGCCCGGACGATTTTTTCAAAGAGGCCCATGTCAAATTAAAGCCGGTGGAGTTCGCCGCCGACGGCGTGTACCTGTGCGGAATGGCCCACTATCCCAAACACCTGTCCGAGGCCGTCAGCCAGGCCTACGGCGCCGCCGGCCGGGTTTTGACCCTTTTGTCCGGCGACACCGTCACCGCCTCGGGCGCGGTCTGCGAGGTCAGGGAAAACGACTGCGTGTCGTGCGGGGCCTGCGTGGATGTCTGCTCCTACGGGGCCATCGACTTTGCGGACACCCCAAAGGGCAAAAAGGCCCGGGTGAACCCCATTTTGTGCAAAGGAGACGGCCTTTGCAACGCCAAATGCCCGACCAGCGCCATTGTGCTGAAGCATTTTACCGATCAGGAGCTTTTGAGTCAAATCGACGCGGCCATTGAAGACCCGGCGGGCCGCTGAAAAAGGAGGATGGAATCAATGAGCGCGGACGCGGAGTTTAAACCGAAAGTTCTGGGATTTGTCTGTCACTGGTGAGCGTACGGCGCCGCGGACATGGCTGGAGTTTCCAGACTTCAATATACAAATAAAATCAGGCTCATTCGTGTGATGTGCTCCGGAAGGGTGGACCTGGAGTTTATTCTCAGGGCCTTTTCCAACGGCCAGGACGGCGTGTTTATCGGCGGATGCCGGCTGGATGAGTGCAACTATGTCACCCATGGCAATTACGACGCGCTGAGCGCCGCGCGCCTGTGCCGGGAAATCATGACGCGCGTCGGCCTGTCCCCGGAGCGTCTCCGCATCGAATTCATGTCCGGCGGAGACGGCATTCTTCTGACCCGGCTCATTGACGATTTCACAAACCAGGTCAAGGAGATGGGGCCCATCGGAACGGGCGGGGAGGAGGACGAAAAGCGATGGCGGCCCAAAATCGAGGCCGCCAGGCAGCTGGTCCCCTACATGAAACTGGCGGAAAACCGGAGGCTGAAACCATCGGTCAAATCACAAGAGGCCTATGAGTCCTTCCTGAACAGCGAAGAGTGGCTCCGGCTCTTTGATGAGCTGATCGCCGACAAACTGGCCATCGGCCAGATAACGCGGCTTTTAAAAGAATCGCCCCTTTCCGCCGGGGAAATCTCAAAGGGCCTGGGCATCAGCCCCTCCGAGGTGTCCAGCCGCATGAACGCCTCATCCAGGCATGGATGGGTCCGATACGATGTGGACGCCAGGCGCTACGCCCTGGCCCGGGGCGCGGAATGAAAGAAACGCAAAGCACAGGATGATGTCTATGGATATGGAAAAAATCGATGAAATTATTGACAGGCATGAAAGCCTGCCCAGCTCGCTGATTCAGATACTGCTGGACATTCAAAGCGAAAACCGCTGGCTTCCCAAAGAGGCCCTTGAAAGGGTGGGGGAAAAACTGGACGTCCCTTTGACACGGGTCCAGCATATCGCCACCTTTTACAAAGCCTTCAGCCTGGTTCCCAAGGGCCGCCATGAGATTCACATCTGCATGGGCACCGCCTGCCATGTCCGGGGCGCGGGGCGGGCGCTGGACGCGATTCAGGACCAGATCGGGATCAAACCCGGCGAAACCGACCCGGATTTAAAGTTCAGCCTGGACACGGTTAACTGCCTGGGCTGCTGCGCCCTGGGGCCGGTGGTGGAAATCAACGGAAAAACCCACGGCAAGGTGGCGCCGGGCCAAACGGCGGACGTGCTGAAAAATTATGAGTAAGGTGATGTGATGCGGATAAATTCACCAGCGGAGCTGGATCAATTCAGAAAGGGCCTTGTGTCCAAAAGAGACCCGAACAGGACCGTCATCTCGCTTTGCTCCGGATCGGCCTGCCATGCCACCGGAAGCGACGAAGTGGCCGAAAGCCTCAAAGAGGAGATTCAAAAGCAGGGCGTGGACGCGGATGTCAGGAGAACGGGCTGCCACGGCTTTTGCGAAAGGGGCCCCATTGTCGTGATCCATCCCGGGGAAATATGTTATTTCCAGGTCAAGCCCGGCGATATCCCCGAGATTATCTCCGAGACCGTCAAGCAAAAGAAAATCATAGACCGGCTTTTGTACACCGACCCGGAATCCGGCGAAAAAATCGTTCATGAATCCGAAATCCCCTTCTACAAAGGCCAGACGCGCCTGGTTTTCGGATCCAACGGGGCCATTGATCCCAAAAGCCTCGACGACTACCTGGCCATCGGCGGCTACGGCGCCCTGGCCAAAGTTTTTTCCGAAATGAGCCCTGAAAGCGTTTTGGAGGAAATTAAAAAGTCCAACCTGCGGGGCAGGGGCGGCGGCGGCTTCCCGGCGGGGAGAAAATGGGAGGGAACCCGAAACGCCCCCGCCGACATCAAATATGTCATCGTCAACGCGGACGAGGGCGACCCCGGGGCCTATATGGACCGAAGCCTTCTGGAGGGAAATCCCCACTCCATCCTGGAAGGGCTGATCATCGGCGCCTACGCCATCGGCGCGCGGGAGGGGTATATTTATGTGCGCCAGGAATACCCCCTGGCGGTGGAGAATATCAACCTGGCCATTCGCCAGGCCGAGGCGTATGGTCTGCTGGGCGAAAATATCCTGGGGTCGGGATTTGATTTCAAGGCGCTCGTCCACCAGGGCGCCGGCGCCTTTGTCTGCGGGGAGTCCACCGCCCTGATGACGGCCCTGGAAGGCCGGGCGGGAGAGCCAAGGCCCAAGTATATCCGCTCCAACATCAAGGGCCTTTGGGAAAAACCCAGCGTGCTGAACAATGTGGAGACCTGGGCCAACGTGCCTTTGATCATCAGTAAAGGGGCGGACTGGTTCACCCAGTTCGGGACGGAGGGAAGCAAAGGAACCAAAATTTTCTCCCTGGTGGGAAAAATCACCAACACCGGCCTGGTGGAAGTCCCCATGGGCATGACCTTGCGAGACATTATCTTCAAGATAGGCGGGGGCATTCCCGGGGGAAAAAAATTCAAAGCGGCGCAGACCGGGGGACCCTCCGGAGGATGCATTCCCGAAGATCTGCTGGATCTGCCGGTGGGGTTTGACGAACTCGCCCAGGCCGGCTCCATGATGGGATCAGGCGGAATGATCATCATGGACGAAGACACCTGCATGGTGGATGTGGCCCGTTATTTCATCGAATTTCTCACCGATGAATCCTGCGGGAAATGCGTCCCGTGCCGCGAGGGCTTGAGGCAGATGCTCCGGATACTCACCCGCATCACCGAGGGAAAGGGAAAACAAGGCGACATCGAGCTTCTGGAAGAGCTGTCCGAAACCGCCAAGGAGGCGTCCCTGTGCGCTTTGGGGGGCAGCGCGCCCAACCCCTTCCTGAGCGCCCTGCGCCATTTCAGGGATGAGTACGAGGCGCACATTCAAGACAAACGATGCCCGGCCCTGTCCTGCAAGGCGCTCATCGCGTATCACATCGATCCGGAAAAATGCGCGGCCTGCATGATGTGCCTGAAAAAATGCCCGGCGGACGCCATTGACGGGGGAAAAAGAAAAATCCATATCATCGACCAGGAAAAATGCGTCCAATGCGGCGCCTGCTTTGAAGTTTGCCCCTCCCGCTTCGGCGCCGTGGGGAAAATTTCCGGCGAGCCGCCGCCTCCCCCTGTGCCTGAAGAGAAAAGAGCCATAAAAAAAAAGAGCGGGAAAAATGAGTGAAATCCTTTTAGACATTGACGGAAAAAAAGTCGCGGCAAAGGAAGGGATGACCATTCTGGAGGCGGCGAAAAACGCGGGAATACACATTCCCACACTCTGCCATCACGAAAAACTGGAACCGTTTGGCGGCTGCCGGCTCTGCATCGTGGAAGCGGGGACGGGCGACCGCTCCAGACTCGTGGTGTCCTGCGTTTACACGGTGGAGGAAAATTTGTCGGTGAAAACCCGGTCCGCCAGGATCGACCGGATTCGCAAAACCATTCTGGAGCTTTTGCTGGCCCACGCCCCGGACTCTCCGGAATTGCGGGAAATGGCCGAAGAATATCACGCGGCCCCGGACCGTTTTGAAAAAGAGGCCTCATTTTGCGTTCATTGCGGCTTATGCGTCCGATACTGCGCGGAAATCAAGCAAAAAAACGCGGTGGGATTTATCGGCCGGGGAGCCGGGAAAGAAATCAGCTTTATCCCGGAAGTCGCCTCTGTGGAGTGCCGGGACTGCAAAGAATGTTTTCCGCTGTGCCCCACATCCTATCTCCAGGCGGTTTTCGCTTTGACCGAAGCCATTGCGTTTCCCCCGTCCTCTGCCGGCGCCGCCGGGGAGAACGGACCATGACGCGGGCGGTAAAAATCCCCGCGCGGGGCCGCTTTGATGGAGACGGCGCCCATTGAAATCCGGTCGTCAAACGGAATTTTACCCGGTTTTAAGATGCGGCGGGGAGGGGGCCCGGGAAGATTCCCTGGAGCTGATCAACGAAGAGCCCCTCTTGATCCGCGTGGAGGGCGAGCCCTACTCGGTGGTGATGAGAACCCCCGGGGAAGAGTTGTTTCACGCGGCGGGCTTCTGCCTGGCCGAGGGGATCGCGGACTCCCCGGATGATTTCGCATCAGTGGGGCATTGCCCGGACCTGGACCCCAACGTGGTTGAGGTCCGCGTCAAACCCCTGCGGCGGGAAAAAATCGCCCGGGTTCTTAAAAGAAGGGGCTTTGTCAGCCAGACCAGCTGCGGAATCTGCGGCAAAGAGATGCTGGAAGACTTAAAGCAGGAGCTGGCCCCCGCCGAAACCGGCTTTAAGACGGACAGCGCCCGGCTGTTTGACTGTGTCGAAAAACTTTACGCCAGCCAGACCTGGTACCCCCGGACCCGGGGCTCCCACGCCGCGGCGCTCTTTGACCGGCGTCTGGACATGCTGTCCTTCGCCGAGGACGCGGGCCGGCACAACGCCCTGGACAAGGCCGTGGGAAAAGCGCTCATGGGCCGAAAACTGGACCGGGCGCGGGCGCTCGCCCTGTCTTCCCGGATCAGCTATGAGATGGTCCAGAAGGCGGCCCGGGCCAGGATTCCCCTGATCGTCAGCAAATCCAGGCCCACGGCGCTGGCCGCCGATCTGGGGCGGGATCTGGGCATGACCCTGGCCTTTTCCCCGAAACGCTCCGGGCTTGTCATTGTGTGCGGGCGGGAGCGTGTGACCATCAAATAAAAGGCGCGGCCGGCCGGTTTGTCCAAAGGCGCCGCCTTTCATAAACAAAACAAACGCGATCAGACAGGAGGATGTTTTGAAAATTCTCACGACAGTCAAAAAAGTGGTGGATGTGGAGCTGAACATGCGCGTCAAGGACGGGGCGCTGGTGGAGGACGGGCTTCAGTATGTGACCAACGCCTGGGACGAAAGCGCGGTGGAGGAGTCCATCCGGCTTAAAGAAAACAACGGCGCCCAAACCACCCTGGTGAGCGTGGGCGGCGGGGACAACGCCGAGGTCATCCGCCGGTGTTACGCCATGGGAATGGAGAAGGGAATTCATATCGAGGACCCGGCCCTGGAACGCGCCGACTCCTTCACCTTCGCCCGGGTCATCGCCAGGGTCTTTGAGGCCGGGGATTATGATCTCATTATCACGGGCAAACAGGCCCAGGACACGGACAACGGCCAGACCGGGATTTTCCTGGCCGAAATCCTGGGGCTTCCGTGCGTCAGCAACGTCATCGGCGTCGAGGCTCTGGATGAGGGCCGCCTCAAAATCTCCCGTTCCGGAGACGCCGGAACCGAGGAGCTGGAGGTGACGACGCCCGCCGTGATCGCGGTGGACGTCAGCATCAACGAGCCCCGGCTGCCCCAGATGCGGGGCGTCATGATGGCCAAGAAAAAGCCCATTGAGACCATGGACCTGGCGGCGCTGGGGACATCGGCCGGGGAAGTGGGGGCCGGCGCGCCCAGATCCGAGGTTCTGGAGTTCATGGCGTCCGAGACCCGAAAGGCCGGGCAGAAATTCGAGGGCGACGCCGCCGAAATCACGGCCCGGGTGGTGGACCTTCTGGTCAACGAGGCAAAGGCCCTTTAAAAAAAGCCCGCGTCCGTCAATCCCGTTTATACCCTACTATTTATATATATGAGGAAAAATCATCATGGCTAAAGCGCTTATCGTCGCAGACATCAAAAAAGGCGCGCTCAAGGGCAGCGCCGCCGAACTGTTATCCAAAGCCCGGTCCATCGGCGCCGAAACCGCCATTGTGGCCATCGGCGCCGGCGTGAAATCCCTGGCCCCGGAGCTGGCAAAGGCCGGCTCCGACGTTCAATATATCGCCGACGATCCGTCCCTGGAGGTGTTTTCAGCGGGACCCTACGCCTCCTGCGTGGCGGACGCGGCCGGACAGTTTGAGGCCGACCTCATCTGGTTCCCCTTTTCCGAAAGCGGAAAAGCCATGGCGCCCCGGGTGGCGGCCCGCCTGGACGCCGCGTGCGCCACGGAAATCACGGACATCGACCTCTCAAAAGACCGCGTGGAGATCATTCGCCCGGCCATCACCAACAAAGTGACCCAGCGCGTTCAGATCAACGCTGAAAAACTCGTGGCCGTGGTCAGGGCCGGCGCCTTTGAGGCGGACGAGGGAATCTCAGGGACTGAGAACGTGGTCCCGCTTTCCGCGCCGGAGCCGGATTTAAAGGCCGCCATCAAGGGCCTGATATCCGACGCCGAAGGCGACATTGATCTGGCCGACGCCGACATCGTGGTGTCGGTGGGCCGGGGGGCCAAAGACCAGGCCGGGGTGGATCTGGTCAAGGGTCTGGCCGACGACCTCAACGCGGGCTTCGGCGCCTCCCGGGCCATGATCGACGCGGGATTTATGGGCCACAACAAACAGGTGGGCCAGACCGGCAAAATCGTGGCGCCCACCCTGTACGTGGCCGTGGGCATCTCCGGGGCCATCCAGCATCTGGCGGGCATGAACGGCTCCAAGGTGATCCTGGCCGTGAACAAAGACCCCGAGGCGCCCATTTTCAACGTGGCGGACTACGGCATTGTCGGCGACCTTTTCGAGGTGGTCCCGATTTTGAGGGAAGAAATCAAAAAACACAGAAATTAAGTTAAGGGACGGACCCATGAATCCCCTTCTCATGTCTCTTCTTCTGGCGGCCGGACTGGGCGTTTTCGCCTGGTCCATGTTTCGAAAAACGCTGCTGCTCAAGGCCCTGGGGCCCGCTGAGCGGACCGGCCAAATCGGCCGGCGGCTTAAAAACGTCCTGGTCATGGCCATCGGCCAGAAACGCCTGGCGGGCCGGAAAAAGGAGCGCATGGCGGGCGTCATGCACGCCCTGATCTTCTGGGGATTTTGTATCCTTTTGATCCGAAGCGTGAATTTATACGGGGAGGGGTTCGTCAAGGGCTTTGAGCTTCCGCTTCTGGGCCATGACTCCCTGGCGGGGTATGTGTATCTCGCTTTAAAAGACATCATGGAGGCCGCCGTTCTCCTGATGGTTTTCCTGGCCCTTTTCCGCCGCGCGGTCTTAAAGCCCGAGCGGCTCCACAACACCTGGGAGGCCTATCTTGTCCTGGTCATGATCGCGGTTTTGATGGTCTCGGATCTTTTGTACGACGGCGCCCGCCAGAACCTGATCACGCTTCACCAGAATCCCGGGGACCTTCACTTTTTCAGCCACCCGGCATACGGCGCCGAATTCGCCTGGACCCCGGTCTCGGCGGCCGCCGCGGCGCTTGTTTCCAAACTTCCCCCCGGCGCCCTGGAGGCGCTGATGGTCTCCATGTTCTGGTCCCACATCGCCGTCCAGCTTCTTTTTCTTAATTTCCTGCCCTACGGCAAACATTTTCATGTCATCACGGCTTTGCCCAACGTGTTTTTCAAAAGCCTGGGATATCCCCATGAAAAGCCCCAGCTCCTGGACCTGGAGGACGAGGACGCCTGGGAAAACGAAACTTTGGGCCTCAACCACATTCATCAGCTTTCCTGGAAGCAGGGTCTGGACCTTTACACCTGCGCCGAGTGCGGCCGGTGCAAGGAGGTCTGCCCGGCCCATGTCACGGAAAAGCCCCTGAATCTCCACGACTTCAACGATCAGTTGAAACATGAGCTTTTCAGGCGGGCGGACCCGATCATCGAGCGCTCAAAGCTCTCCGGGCTCCTTGACTCCCAAAGCGATCCTGAAAAGGCCGAGGAAATCAAAGCCCGCCTGGCCGGGCTGAACAGCGAAAAAAGCCTGGTCGGGGACGTGATTTCCCCGGACACCCTGTGGGCCTGCGTGACCTGCCGGGCCTGCGAGGAGGTGTGCCCCGCGGCCATTGAGCAGGTCCCCCGTATCATCGCCATGCGGCAGGGACAGACACTCATGGCGGAAGCCTATCCCAGCGAGCTGAACGCGGCTTTGAAGGGGCTGGAGCGAAACGGCAATCCCTGGGGCATCGGCTATGACAAGCGCGCCGACTGGGCCGAGGGGCTGGACATTCCCACCATGGCCGAAAATTCCGATGTGGAGTATCTGTTCTGGGTGGGTTGCGCCGGGTCCTTTGACGACCGAAGCAAAAAAATTTCGGCGGCCCTGGCCCGGGTTCTCAAAAAAGCCGGGGTCTCCTTCGCCATTTTGGGGGCCGAGGAAAAATGCGCAGGGGACTTCGCCCGGCGGGCCGGAAATGAAATGCTGTTTCAAATGATGGCGCTGGAAAACATCGAGACATTGAGCCGCTACAACGTGAAAAAAATCGTCACGGCATGCCCCCACTGCCTCAACGCCTTGAAGCATGACTACCCCCAGCTGGGCGGACGCTATGAGGTCGTCCACCATTCCAGCCTCATCCACGATCTGGCGAAAACCGGCCGAATCTCGCTGGAGCGCTCCCTGGAAGGGTCCTGGACCTACCACGATCCCTGCTACCTGGGCCGCTACCAGTCGGTCTATGAGCCGCCGCGATCCCTTGTGCGCGACATGGCGCAAGACGGGCTTCTGGAGCTTCCCCGGCATGGGAAAGAAAGCTTCTGTTGCGGCGCCGGCGGGGCAAGGATGTGGATGGAGGAGTCCATCGGCAAGCGGATCAACCTGGCGCGCGCCGAAGAAATCGCGGCCTCAGGCGCCGATCACGCGGCGGCGGCCTGCCCCTTCTGCATGACCATGCTGGAAGACGGCATGAAGGAAATGGGCAAAGAAGACGACATCCAAATCCGGGACATCGCCGAGATTGTGGCGGAAAAAATGGTCTGACAAGTATGAAAAACGCCTTTTCCCGGCGATTTAAAGTCCTTTTTTATCTGATCGCGGCCCTGTGGCTTTTCGAGGCCGTCAACCTGCTCTCCGGCCGGGCCCTTTCGCAATGGGGCATTCTTCCCCGGACGCTTTCGGGGCTCGCCGGCATCCCCCTGTCCCCCTTCCTCCACGGCGGCGTGGGGCATCTTCTTTTAAACACGCCCCCCCTGGCCTTCCTGGGCGCCCTGATTATTGTGTCGGAAGGAAAAAACGGAAGCAGGGCCTTCGTGGAAACCACGGCGTTTGTCATACTGGCCGGCGGCGCCGCGCTCTGGCTCGCGGGCAGACCCGCCATTCACATCGGCGCCAGCGGCCTGGTCTTCGGATACTTCGGTTATCTGACCGCCGGCGGCATTTTCAAACGCAGGCTCTCCGCCGCCGTCACGGCGCTTGTCGCGGCGGCGTCTTACGGCGGCCTTCTCTGGGGGCTCTCCCCCGCCCTTTCCGGCGTTTCCTGGGAAGGCCATCTCTTCGGCCTGGCCGCCGGCGTTCTCGCGGCGAAGATTTCAAAGCCGCCGGGAAAAAAGTTTTAACCTCCCTTCCCTCCTCCTCCCCGGCGCTTCGGGGGAACTCCTCATGAAAATTCAAAAAAATAAAAATCTTTTAGAACCATTATTTTGTTTGTTTTAATTTAAATTTTTGTATTGACTTTTTATTTTTCTATTTTTATGCTTGATTTATTTAAAATAAATAAATTACTGTTTCTAAAATCGGGCCAAAGGAGAAACGTGTGATAAAAACTTTTTTTTATAACCCAAAAACGTTCGGATCAATCAAAAAAATCAGAAAAATCATCTGTATCGTGATTTCAGCGGCGCTGCTCGCCGGGCCGTTTTCGGCCGTCACTTATCCGCCCCGGTTTTCCGCGCCTGAGGTTTATGCGGGACATGAAAAGCTTGAGAGAATGATCGCCGAAATTGAAAAATTGATTCAACGGATAAGAGAGGTTCGCCCAGCGGGGGGCGTAATAACCATCCCAAGTGCACAGAAGGGTCGCTCAAAATGCAAGATAAAACAAAATGAGTTAATATCTATTTTAGACCAACTTCTTTATATTCTTCAGCAAGCGAATAAAATTCTAGTGGAGCCGACGGGTGGTTTTAGCGTTATGTTGGCAGACAAGGGAATTTCAGACGTCCTTAAAGGGCGCCCAATATATTACCACGGTTCGGAATACTATAACACAGTATTCCATTTCATAGAGCGAGTAAAAAAGGCATTAAAGATGCTTGAAAATACTCCCGCAACTCAACTAAGAGGGAACCCAGGACAAACCCCTCGCTGGTATGGCCCTCCAAGAGGAAAGGGTGGAGGGCGCAGAGGGGGGGATTTTCCCCGCCCTGAAAATCCCGGCCCCGCACCCGCGCCGGCCCATCATCCTGTGGGGCATCATGCCGGAGGTTCTCTTGATCCTCCTGTTCAGAACGCTCAAGGCCATGCGGTCCCGGCCCAGTTTCACGTTCAGCTTCCGCCGGCTTTTCATGCCAGGCGGTTTATGCTTCATTATGATGGGAATCATAGAACTCTTTGGGGCGTTCTTCATGGATTGATGGAGATGACAGGGCCAGGAATTCCTCTCCTGGCGGGCGCAGCGGTTTTCCCGGGCGATTTTTTTCATAATCACCCCACAGCGGTTCTTCAGCCATCGTTTTTTTTTGGCGGTCACGAATATACAGGCTTTCAACATTTAGAGGAGGTAACTCTTACTCACCAAACGATTATAAATCTGAATGCGGGGGGACAAATTTTTTTCACGGACGACCATACTCAAGCGCTTTTGTTTATTGAGACGCATGCTGCACAGGGAGGGGGGCCTCAAGCCGTTATCGCTGTGCAATTAAATTATGTGCAAGGGCAAGGGACTGCTGGAATGCATCTTGACCAGTGGGTGGTGACTGCTGTGCAAAACGTGGGCGTTCAGTGGCTTCCCGCCGGGCCGGCGGCGGTTGAGACGGTTGAGGTGACGCAGGAAGCGGCGGGCCAAGGTGAACAATGGGCTGATATGCTGGATCCTTGGGGCCCTGAAACAGAATTCCAGAATTATCATGGACCGCTTTATGATCTGGCTGACAGCCAACAATTAACCAATGATTCTGGTGGCGTTGATTTCGATTTGCCGGATAATCCAAACGCACATTTTGAAGGCGTTCAACCTCATTTGTCAATAATTATGCAAAACCTGGCTCCGCCGGGGGAAGACAGTGACGCTCATCTTGCCGGAGTTGTGATAATAGGACAGCAAGAGCCTATACAAGGCGTGTACTTCACGATGCCCAGTCCTGAAAATGTTATAATCCTGGCCGGCGCTCTCGCAGTCCATGCGGAGGTAGAGTTTCTGAATGGGGGCTTTCAGGGGACGATTCAAGGTGTGTATACCACAACCCCTCCCCCCTCCACCGCCGTCGCGCCTCCAGCCGCGCCCGCACAACCGCATCCTGAGCATCACCAAGCAGTCCTTATTCAGGGCCACCCGCTCAACGGACAACACCCCCCAGCTAATATGATGAATATCCCAGGCGTTCAACCTGTTCCAGCGGTTGCAGGCGGACAGCCCGTTTGGGAATGGTTGCCAATACTTACCCCCCTTCTCCCTCAAGGAGGCTGCGCTCAACCGCCTCCTCATCCCGACGCCAGAAGGTTTTCCACCCAATCCGCTGAAACGCCCCAGCCTTCCTGCCCGCCTGCCGGGGACGCGCCGGGCGATCTTCACGAAGACTTCCTGGAATTTGTCCCGGTCATCGCGGGGATTGACGCGTCAACGGACACGCGGTTTAAAAAATTCACCGCGTTTGATGGCTCGGGAAGCGTTCGGAATTTTTTTGAGCGGACAGGCAGAGCCGACCGTTTCCTGGACGGGGACGGTTTTGTGACCATGGGACGGGACGCGGGGCAGTTGGAGGCGTATAAGATTTCCAGCCTGACGCCGCGCCCCTATCAAACTGGATTCGGCATGGGGATGACATTTAAATTCACTCAGCTTCCCGGCGCTTATGAAAAAATTCATCTGCTTTCCAATTTATCGCAAGATTCCATGTTCTCCTCATCCGACGGCGACGACGCCGACCCGGCCTGTTATATCCTGAAAGGAGGCGGGATTGATTTATACGGGGTGAAAAGCGGAATCGGGATTGAGTTGAAATTGACCCATCACGCAAACGGCGCCGGACGGGAATTGAGCCTTGGGGAGATTGGTTCCGGCCAGGAGATCAGAGTCACGCTTTTCAGGGGAAACACTGTCAATGCCTCCTATTATGACAGCCGGCGGGCGACCATCAAAATATATCGAAAAACCGATACCGGTTATGAAAGATTGTTTTCCGATGTTCTGGGTCCCGTTCCTTTTTCACCCCATTTATACGGGTTTCTTTTTGGAAACGCAGAGGATTATTTAAAGGTCGGTCAAAATTCAAAAGGCCGGCTGAAGGTGAGACTGGTGGATGGAAATCCCGTCCGGATCGCCCGGGCGTCGGACTATCGGATGGACCATGATGGCGACGGGGTTCCGACCGGGGTGGAGATTCGCCACATGGATCGCGGGTATGATCCCTTGCATGACCAGGGCGCGGTTTCGTCTTTTGAGGATGTTTTGCAGACAGGCCAGGGCCATTTGGACCTTCAGCAGGCGCTGTGGCTGGCGCCTCCCGCGGGAGGAATCATTGTCTTGGAGCAGGGCGCGACCCACACGCCTGAGCCGGGGCCTTATTTTTATATTCCCAGCCATATTCAAAGCGTGAAATTCGTGGTAATGCCGGCGCAAAGCGCCCCGTTTTCCGAAGATCAGATTGAAGCGATCAAGGCCCTTGGAGCCAACACGGGCCCGGCCGCCAAGACCTGCGTCATAGACGGTTTTTTCTTTAAAATCAATCCCCGGACAGCCATCTCCATGGCCGGGGAAAGCGGCCTGATTTTTTCTTTGAAACCCGACGCCGGCCATTGGCTTCAAACGGCCATAGACGCGGCGCCGGAAGGGAGCGTGATTCGGCTGGGGCCGGGCGCGCATGACATCGGGAACGTGACGGCAAACCGAAACGTCACCATCCGGGGAAGCGCCGGCGGGGGGACGGTGGTCAACGGAAGCATATCGGCGGCTTCCGGGGATTTGTCTGTTGTGATTCAGGATATTCAAAGGGTGGACAGGGTCGTCAGGTACAGCCCGAATTTTGAGCCGCCGGACCCGTCCCACACGCGAATGTTCAACGATCTGGTTTCCCGCCGGGTTCCGGATGTCATCCGGTCCCGGGAGGTGACGGCCTTTCCCGCCGGGGACGAGCTGATCGGGATTTATGACAACCATCTGTATCGAAAGAGCGCGGGCGGGTCCGACTGGGGAAGCCCCCTGGCTTTGAATATTCCCATGCTTGAAGAAGAGGGAGATCAGGGCGTGATTCTGCAGGAGAGCGCCGCGACGGCGTTTTCCATGGGGGGCCGGAAGTATTTCGCCTTTCTGGTCAACGAATTGAAGAATTCGTACTTAAGGCTGTGGGATATGAACGATCCGGGGGCCGCTCCCCGGAAGCTGATTCTGCCCTCCATGGGCAAAAAGACCGTTTCCCAAAGCGACCCCGGGGCCGAAAGTGAGTATATTATTAAAAACCGAAACGAATGCCTGACCGTGATGAGCCTGGGGCTTATTCCCGGATTAGGAGCAGGACGCGAGGCTCATAAATACCGTCCCCCCACGCGCAGCCGTATGCCTGATCCCGTTCCGAACCCTCCCTCCAGGCCTTCCACCCCGCCCGGCCAGGGGATTGAGGGCGAGCCGGGCATAAGCCCGGAAATCCCGTCGTATCCCAACTCCCCGGGTGATGGTCTTTGGAAAAGGGGACCCGGCGGCGTGCGGCACAGGATAACAACAGAATTTTCGGGAAGGACCCGGACCGCTTCGGATTTTTGTGAAGCCTCCGGAACGGAGATAACTGAAATGTCGGAAATCGCGTCGGAATCGGGATTTGAAACCGTGGGGGAAGCCGTTGAGGCGGGGACGCTGGACCTGGAGGCGGCGGGAGAGGCCTCGGAGGCGGGGGCGGCTCTTGCGGACCCCATAGCCTGGATGGTTGTGGCGGCGGTGGAGATCGGCGTGGGCCTGATAGATTTTATCGCGGATTCCATAAAAGACGGCCACGCGTCATGGTCATGCGTCAACTGGATGAAGGGAAAAGACATTCAAAAGACTTATGACGCGCCTTTGGAGCTTGAGGGCGTGGCCGTGGGCCCCGGCGGGGATTTGTATGTCAAAACGGGAGGGGAGGTGAAAAAACTTTCAGCCGTCATCCGGACCTCTTCCATGGACACGCCCGCCGAACCGAAGACTCCGGAGGCAAGGCGAAGGGCCCGGGCGCTGGAGACCGGACCCGGGGAGTTTGAAAACGCCTGGCCCGGCATGCTCAAGGCCCATGAATCTTTGAGTCTTTCCAGAGTTGATATCTGGGACGCGGTTTTTTCCGAGGCCCCGGGCCGGGGTCCCCGGCCGTTTTATCCGCTGGTCGGTCTGGACGCGGGCAAGGCTCCGATGTTTGGAAAGATATCCGGCCGGGAGTCTTTGCGGACCCATTTTATCGAGGACCCGGGGTATCATCGGGTGGATCACGCCTGGAAGATTGAGAAAACCCTGGATGCCATGGAATCCTCGCCGGTGGGCCATGCCTTTCTGTCGCTTGTGGTGGACGACAGCATAACGTCGGCCGCTGATATGTTTTTTAAGGTTAAAAACGCCATGTCCGGGGGAAGGATTCGGTTTGAGAGTCAGGACATGAGATTCGACGGTGTCGCGGCCTCCAGAGGAATGACACGCTTTGGATGGAAAGGGTCGCGGCTGTGGGTAAAACACAGCCATGACGATCCGAACGGCAAGCAGGATTCCCCGTGGATGGAGCTGACACGGGCGGGGCTGCCGCCGGGGCGAAATATCCGGTCCATGTCCACAAACGCCCATGAAGTCAAAATCGTTTTTGGAAAACATTACTATTATGACACCATGACGTGGCTTCTGGATGACGCCGGCGACATTTACCTGTTCGCCCCGCCCGGGGACGCGTCCTCCCTTTCCTATGACGATCTGTATCATCCCCATCACTGGAGGCTGCATGCCGAAAAAAGGACGGGGCTTCCGGCGAATATCCGGGAGATTTTCGCCCTTTCCGGGGACGCCCTTATGGCGGCGGACCATGCAAACCGGCTTTATTATTCCGCCGGACGCCATTCCGCCTGGCAGACAGTGGAAAATGACTTCTCAATTCCGGGCGGCGGGTCATTTGAGCCTGTGGCGTTTGAGATTTTCGCCTTTGGGGAGGATGTGTCCCTGGCCGCGTCGGATTCGGGAGGCAATATTTACTACGCGCTTTATTTAAAAGGGACGGATCAGGGTCCTTTGCGATGGAAAAAGACACAGGTCTCGGAAAGCGGGATCACGGATTTCAGCCTTTCTCATGACGGCAGACGTCTGGCGGTTCTGGACGGCTCCCGCAGTCTTTGGGTGAACATGGAGCCGGACAGCTCCGGCGTGTTTTCGGCTCACGACGAAATTGTGCCGGAATCGGCCAAAATCGCCGCGCCCGCTCCCGCGTGCGGATACCTGGACAGCATGCCCGACCTGCGCGTTCACGAATGGCAGTCCGCGATTTATGCCAGGGGGGCTTTGTGCCGTGAAGGGGCGGCCTTCCACACCCGTGAGGACGGGACCCGTGAATGGGGCGCCCCGCCCTATCCCGAGCGCTTATGGCTGGACGCGTCCCATGACGCATACCCTTTGAGCTGGAGATGCGGGCGTTTTGAGTCCCTTGCCGGGGCGTCCTGCGACGCCATGGCGGCCCCGGCGCCTGAGACGGTTTTAACCCTCACTCACGCCGGGCCCGGGGAATGCGTGTATAAAGACGAATGCGAAAATCAAAAGCCCCCGGGGTTAATAAAAGCGATCGGCGAAAAAATTTGGAGTTTCAACCAAAAATCCATGAATTTTTTAACCCATCTGCTGGGTATGGATCAGGGAAACACAAACAAAATCGCCGACCCTGAATCGACCAAGACCCGGGTCAAATTCGGCGGGGGGTCTTTTATTTCACGGGAAAGGCACAGGCTCGGGCATTCCTATTACAGTCTGGCGGCGCTGGGTCTTTCGGATCAGGCGGGTTTCCATCATGTGAGCCGCGCCTATGTGCCGGTGGAGGGCGATGATCTGTCCGCCGTGAGATTTATGGCGCAAAATCTTCCGGGCGGGGATGCTCCGCTTGCCGGCCCTTATCCGGGCCGGATTTATATGGCCGGGTTTGGGAGTTCTATTGGCGATGGCCTCAAAAGCGTCGGCAGCGGCCTCAAAAGCGCAGGGGAAACGATTTTGGGAAAGACGGTCTCTGATCCTCAAAATATTTACGATGCCATTCGAAATAAGGATTACAAAAAGGCTCTGGAAATTTTTGAAGGAGATATTCTTCTGGCGTCGGGCGCCGCGGCCTTCCTGTTGGGGGGTCCCGCAGGCGGGTTCATCGGCATGGCGATTTTCTCCGGGGCCGAAGACGAGCCGCCTCCCCAGTATCTGTTCGACGATTTCGGCACAGGGCCCGGGGGGCTTTTGTTCGCCTGGAAAGACCGGTCTCTTTACGCCAGAATGAAAGACCATGAGGGCCAGGACGCGTGGTGGCATATGACGGAGCCCATGAAACAGGTTCCCGCCCGCGCCCGGCTCAAGGCCATGGCCCCGGGAAGAGACGGCCGGGTCTGGGCGCTGGACACCGACGGCTCCCTTTACCGGTACGGGTCTTCATCTTCTTTTAAGATTCCCGGCATGGGACTGTTTGGCCTGAATGGGAAATCTTCCGGCGATCTGTTCAAAAAAACAATGGATTCGGCCCGGGCCATGGGCCTGATCGATTCAAATGTGTGGAGCTGGACGTTGAGAAAGGACCCCAGGGTCAATCCGTCCGGGGCAAAGATTGTGGACATATTTCCCCTGGCCGGCGGGGCGATCATCGGGGTGGACGAAGACCGGGGCCTTTATTATTCCGGCTCTTCATCGGAGCCCTGGAAAAAAATCCATGGCAATTTCGGAGTGTATGACGGGGAAAGGATTCATCCGTTTGCGCCGTCGGGCTTTGACTTATTTTATTATGACTGGGGAAGCGACACATTCAGCGGGAAAGCCATGCTGGCGGCTTCGGACTCAAGCGGGAATTTGTACTGCGCGGCGTTTTCCCCGGACAAAGACCACCTGCCCCTGTGGCATAAAATTCATTCATACGCCTCCACAGGAATGTCGGGTTTTGATTTTTCCGATGACGGCCGGAGACTGGCCTTTATCGCAAAAGACGGGCATGTCCGCCTGTCCTCTTTGCCCGGGGTGTCATGGGCGCGCTTCCACGAGGAGTTCGGGGAACGAATGCCGTCGGATTACCTGGATCATATCATCGCGCTGTATAACCATGGGGGCGAGGGTTTTCGGGCCGGGGCGGACCGTCTGCGGGAATTTTTAAGAAGCGGCCCCTCATCCGTGCCGGCCCCGGTTCCTGTGGAAAAGCTTTCGGGAAAGACCCGAAAAGGGTCTGTGAAGGTGTCCTGGAGGCATTCGGCCGGGGAGCCCGGAAGCATTTTTTATCATCTCCAGATCGCCCGGAACGCCTCATTTGTTTCGGACGCGTCCGGGGATGTGTTTGATCTGTTCATGAAAAACGCGTCGTATTCAGTGAAGACCGGGGATGACGGGGCGCTCCACGCCCGTGTCAGGAGCATGGATATTTTCGGAAACGCCAGCGATTTCGCGGACCTGGGCTCTGTGGTCAAAGACACCACCCCCCCTGAAAAAGTCAAAGGTTTGAAGGCGGTTCCGGACAAAACCCCGGGATCGGGGACTTACAACGCCATATCGCTGTCCTGGAGCCCGATCTCAAACAAGGGAAAGGATTTCGCCAAATGGAGAATTTATCGCAAGAGATCCTTTGGGTCAGGGAAGATAAAGAATGTGGCGGGTTTGATTCCCCTGGCGGAGATCGTCTCCGCAGAGCGGACCTCTTATGTGGACGCGTCGGCCGACGCCGGGGAATGGTATCAGCACGCGGTGAGCGCCGTGGACGATTTGGGCAACGAAGACATGTCGGTGTTCGGGGCGTGGCCGGCTTATGTGAACAACGCGCCGTCATTGCCGGGGAGCGTTCCGGACTTTTCCCCGATTCCGGAGGATGAAAGGGACAGCGCCGGGGATATGGTTTCGCGCTTTTTGCAAGGCGCGTCGGACCCCGAGGGCGATGAAATCGGCATGGCCGTGATCTCGGCCAAAAGCGACGGGGGCCGGTGGGAATACCGCCGCCCCGGCGGGGACTGGACGGCCTTTGTGTCGGCGGGCGAGACAAACGCCCGGCTTCTTGAGCCGACGGCCGGAATCCGCTTTGTTCCGTCGGCGGACTGGAACGGGACGGCGCAAATCGCCTTCCGGGCCTGGGACCAAACCAAAGGCCGGCCCGGAAGAACGGCGGATGTGTCTGAAAACGGGGAATATCATCCTTACAGCGCGCAAAGCGCCCCGGCCGTGATCCAGGTCCGTCCGGTGAACGATCCCCCGTCCTTTGTCAGGGGGCCGGACCTGAATATCATTGAGGACTCAGGGGCCCAGGTCGTTGAAAAATGGGCGTCGGAGATCGCCAAAGGGCCGAAAAACGAGTCGGATCAGGCGACGGCCTTTGTGTTGACCCACGACCGTGAAACGGCGCCGGGCGCCGTCCCGAATTTTTTCCACCAGGCCCCGGTCATGGACGAAAACGGGACCCT
This sequence comes from Candidatus Desulfarcum epimagneticum, assembly GCA_900659855.1. Taxonomy (NCBI): domain Bacteria; kingdom Pseudomonadati; phylum Thermodesulfobacteriota; class Desulfobacteria; order Desulfobacterales; family Desulfobacteraceae; genus Candidatus Desulfarcum; species Candidatus Desulfarcum epimagneticum. Next base: position 345,842 of record CAACVI010000001.1, on the reverse strand, counting down.
TTCCTACATGCTTCGCCCCGACGCCAACGGAGTGGCGAATGTGACGGTTCGGTTAAAAGACGACGGGGGAAGGGATCACGGCGGAATTGATCTGGATGAAAACGAGCCGCCGGTCCGGTTTACGATCACGGCCCGCCCGGTGAACGATCCGCCGTCTTTTTCGGCCGCGGAGCAGAGCGTGGACGAGGACGCGGGTCTTCAGCGCGTTCCTTTGTCCGGCTGGGCCCAGGACATCCTGCCGGGGCCTGAAAACGAAAAAGACCAGACGGTTCAATTCACGCTGGTTTCAACAAGCAGTCCGGGGCTTTTTTCCACCCAGCCCGCCATCTCTTCAGACGGGGTTTTAAGCTTTGCCCCGGCCCCGGATCAAAACGGACAGGCCCGTGTCACGGTCCTGGCCAAAGACGACGGGGGAGTGGAAAACGGGGGCGCGGATCAAAGCGCGCCTGTGACGCTCGGGATCACGGTTCGTTCCGTGAACGACGCGCCGTCGTTTTCAAAAGGCGCCGACATCCGGGTCCGGCAGAGCGCCGGAAGGCGGGTTTTGAGAAACTGGGCGAAACACATCAGCGCCGGCCCGGCCGACGAGTCGGGGCAAAGACTTCGTTTTGAGGTCAAAGCCTCGCGCCCGTCCTTGTTCGCGGTCCAGCCCGCCATCTCTTCCGGCGGGACCCTCACGTTCACGCCCCGTCGGAACAGAAGCGGGAAAACGTCTGTGACCGCGGTCTTAAAAGACGGCGGCGGAAAGGACCGGAACGGCGAGGACCAAAGCGCGCCGGCCCGCTTTAACATCCGGGTCCTTCGGGTCTCCCGGCCCGGAAGCGACGCGTCGAATGACGCGCCGGCCCAACCCCTGCTCGAATCCCCGGCCGCGCCTTAAACGGCCCGCCGGACTCATCGGCCAAAACGCCGCTTTCGGGGATTTCCCGGGAGCGGCGTTTTGGCTCATGGGTCAGCGCCGGCGGCGCCCTTCTGAAAGTTCTTGACAACACGAAAAGGCGATGGTAAATTCGCGCTTTATTCAATATGGGAAAATATATTCGACTTGAATTTTTTATGTCAAAGGCTTTCAAACCTTTGACGCAGACTCATCCATATGAATACAACACGCGACATCATCAATTTCACAAAGCCGGCATCATCCATGATATGAACGGCGACTTAACGGAAAGGAGGGATCAAAACAGAATTAAGGTCAAAACGGGGTTTTTAAAAGCCCCCATATCGGAATCGTTTACAAGTATATTTCAAACCGAATCAGGAGGATTAATCAATGCCAAGTTTTGTAATAGCTGAAAAATGTGACGGCTGCAAGGGCGGGGACAAAACCGCATGCATGTACATTTGTCCCAATGACCTTATGGTCCTGGACACCAACGCCATGAAGGCTTACAATCAGGAGCCGGATCAGTGCTGGGAATGCTTTTCATGCGTCAAAATATGCCCCACGCAGGCCATTGAGGTCCGGGGATACTCCGACTTTGTGCCCCTGGGAAGCAGCATCATGCCCATGATGGGAACCGAGGATGTCATGTGGACCTGCAAATTCAGAAACGGCCTGATCAAAAGATTCAAGTTCCCCATCCGGACCACTCCGGAAGGATCGGCCAACGCGTATCCGGACCTTAAGGGAAAAGACCTGGAAAGCGGACTTCTGTCCACCCAGGAAGCCGACGGCTATGAGCTTCCCGTCCCGAAAGAGACCGCGTAACCCGCGTCGAAACAGTTTGAGCGTTTAAGACACCACATATTCAAAAAAACAGACAGATTTGATATAGGAGGCATCATATGGCATTACCGACACAAGTCAGGGGCGAACTCCCGGCCATCGGAAATCCTGAGGTTGAGGAGCGCGAGGTCGATATTTTGATAGTCGGCGGCGGAATGGCCGCCTGCGGCACCGCGTTTGAAATTAAAAAATGGATGGAAGACGGACAGAGCGTTCTTCTGTGCGACAAGGCCGCCATGGAGCGAAGCGGCGCCGTGGCCCAGGGCCTTTCGGCCATCAACACCTACATCGGCGACAATTCTCCTGAAGATTACGTCCGCATGGTCCGAAACGACCTCATGGGCCTGGTCCGCGAAGACCTGATCTTCGATCTGGGCTGCCACGTGGATGATTCGGTTCATCTGTTTGAGGAGTGGGGACTTCCCGTATGGAAAAAAACCGATGACGGGAAAAACCTGGACGGAAAAAAAGGCCTGAAACAGGGCAGCCTCAAAGGTGGAGCCGCTCCTGTCCGCACCGGAAAGTGGCAGATCATGATCAACGGCGAGTCCTACAAAAGAATCGTCGCCGAAGCCGCCAAACTCGCCCTGGGCGATGACAACATCATCGAGCGCTGCTTCATCGTGGAGCTGCTTCTCGACGCCAACAAAGAAAACCAGATCGCCGGAGCCGTGGGTTTTTCCGTTCGGGAAAACAAAGTGTACATCATCAAATGCAAGACCATGATGGTGGCATGCGGCGGCGCCGTCAATATTTACCAGCCCCGCTCCGTGGGCGAAGGAAAGGGCCGCGCCTGGTACCCCGTATGGAACGCCGGCTCCACCTACACCATGATCATGAAGGTCGGCGGCGAGCTTTCCATGATGGAAAACCGTTTCACCCCGGCCCGTTTTAAAGACGGATACGGCCCTGTGGGCGCGTGGTTCCTGCTGTTCAAAGCCAAGACCCTCAACGGTCTGGGCGAAGCCTTCGCCACAAGCGACGCCGCCAAAGCCGAGCTGGAAAGATACGCTCCCTACGGCACCGCCGCCATCACCCCCACCTGTCTGCGGAACCATCTGATGCTCTTTGAGATGAAAGAAGGCCGCGGGCCCATCATCATGGACACCGTCACCGCCCTGGCCACCCTGGGCGAGACCATGAACAAAAAAGAGCTGAAGCACCTTGAGTCCGAGGCGTGGGAAGATTTTCTGGACATGACCTGCGGACAGGCCAACCTGTGGTGCGCCACCAACACCGAGCCTGAAAAGAAAAACTCCGAAATCATGCCCACCGAGCCTTACCTGCTCGGCTCTCACTCCGGCTGCTGCGGACTGTGGGTCTCCGGACCGGACTACGACTGGGTCCCGGACTCTTACAAAATCAAAGCCGACAACGGCAAGGTTTACAACCGCATGACCACGGTCAACGGTCTGTTCACCTCCGGTGACGGCGTGGGCTGCTCCGGACATAAATTTTCCTCCGGCTCCCATGCCGAGGGACGTCTCGTGGCCAAACAGATGGTGAGATACGCCAAGGATCACGCTGATTTCGCGCCTGCGCTGGACAAATCCAACGACGAGCTGGTGGACCTGGTTTACAGGCCGGTCAAGCTGTACCTGGAGAACAAAGACTACAGCACCGCGCCGGATATCAACCCCGCGTACATCAAGCCCGACGGAATGGCCCTGCGTCTGATGAAGGCCACCCATGAGTACGGCGCCGGAACGGCCACTTTCTACATGACCAGCTCCAAGAGTCTTGAGATCATCATGGAACTTCTGGCCACCATGAGGGAAGACTGTGAAAAACTGGCCGCAGGCGACCTCCACGAGCTGATGAGAGCCTGGGAGATTGAGCACCGCATCTGGACCGTTGAGGCCCATCTGCGTCACATCCAGTTCCGGAAAGAAACACGTTATCCGGGTTTCTACTATCAATGCGATTTCCCGGGGCAGGATGATGAGAACTGGTTCTGCTTTGTGAACTCAAAGTATGATCCCAAGGCAGGGAAATGGGACGTGTTCAAGAAAGATTACATCAAGATGATTTCCGACTAAATCATGCGCGCTTAACGGCATGAGACCATTGTGACAAAAACCTCCAGCCGTCGATGGACAGCTGGAGGTTTTTGTCATATGCGCATGGGGTTTCAAGCCCCGGCGCCCCCCATGATCCAGGGGCCCGGACGGGCCCGAACGGAAAAAACAAAATCAACACAAAGAAGGCTGATCAAAAAAATCCACGCCCGGATTTAACTTTTTTGCTTGGCCCTGAGACATGCACGGAGGGATGGCACATGACAGAAGACAAAGCAGCCCCGGCAAGCGGAACCATTTTGGTTGTCGGCGGAGGAATCAGCGGGCTGACCACGGCCCTCGAAGCCGCCGAAGTGGGGTATGAGGTGTTCCTGGTCGAAAAAAATCCTTACCTGGGCGGAAGAGTGGCGCAGTTGAACCAGTATTTCCCGAAGCTATGCCCCCCGACCTGCGGCCTGGAAATCAATTTTAGAAGAATTAAAGACAATCCCCGCTTAAAGGTATTCACCCTGGCGGAGGTGGAAAAAGTGGAGGGCTCCCCCGGGGCCTATGACGTCGCCATTAAAATCAACCCCAGGTATGTGAACGAAAAATGCACATGCTGCGGGGAATGCGAGGCGGCCGTCAAGACCGAGGTGGACGATGACTTCAATTTCGGCATGAGCCGGGCCAAAGGCGCCAGACTGCCTTTCGAGATGGCCTTTCCCGCCCGGTACGTGATTGATCCCAAAATCAAGGGCGCAGATGACGCGCAAAAATGCCTGGACGCGTGCCCATACGGCGCCGTTGATTTCGACATGGAGCCCAAGACCTTAAACATCCAGGCGGGAGCCATTGTCTGGGCCACCGGATGGACCCCCTACGACGCCAAAAAAATCGACAACCTGGGTTTTGGAAAATATGACAACATCATCACCAACATGATGATGGAGCGCCTCGCCGCGCCCAACGGCCCCACAAAGGGAAAAATCCTCAGACCTTCAGACGGCAAAGCCCCCGAGAGCGTGGCCTTTGTCCAATGCGCCGGCTCCAGAGATGAGAACCATCTTCCCTACTGCTCATACATCTGCTGCATGGCCTCTCTCAAACAGGCCACTTATCTGCGCGAGCGGTATCCCGACGCCAAAATCTACATCTTCTACATCGACTTGCGGGCCCCGGGCCAGAGGTATGAAAAGTTCTACAAAAAGATCAAGGAGGATGAAAACATTTTCCTGATCAAAGGCAAAGTGGCGGAGGTCTCCGAAGAGGCCGGCGGCGATATCACCGTTGTGGCGGAAAACGCCGTGACCGGGGAAAAAACCCGGCAAAAGGTTGAAATGGCGGTTCTGGCCACCGGCATGCAGCCTTCGGCGGCCGCGGCCAAGCTTCCCGGGGATTTGAAATACACGGAAGACGGTTTTATCATAAACGATTTTGAAAAAGGCGGCATGTTTGCCGCGGGATGCGCCAACAAACCGGCGGATGTGGTGTCATCCAACCAGAATGCCACGGGCATGGCCTTAAAGGCAATCCAAACTCTGGTGAAAAACTAGGAGGTATCCATGGATAAAAAGTATGGCGTATATATCTGCTCAGGATGCGGAATAGGCGATGCCCTTGATATCGAGGCGCTGGGCGCTGTGGCCGACGAAGAAGGTCTCCCGGTTCAAAGCCATCCCATTTTGTGCGGAAAAGACGGAATCGAGCTGATCCAAAAAGACATTGCGGAAAAGGGCGTCAACACCCTGGTCATCGCGGCCTGTTCCCGCCGGGTGAATTTTGACATTTTCAAATTCGACAGCTGCATCGTGGACCGGGTGAACATCCGGGAGCAGGTGGTCTGGTCTCACCCGAGAGACAAGCACCCGGCTTTGACCGAGGAGCAGAAAGATGACGGAGAACATTTTGACAGTCTCCAGATGCTCGCCGAGGATTACCTGAAGATGGGCATGGCGCGGGTGGAAAAAGTGGAGCTTCCCGAGCCTTACCTGGTGGAAAGTCTCAGCCGGAGAATACTGGTCATCGGCGGCGGCGTCACCGGCATGTCCGCGGCCCTGGACGCGGCCGACGCGGGATACGAGGTGACCCTGGTGGAAAAAACCTCGGAGCTGGGGGGATACTCGGCCCAGTGCCGCAAGAACCTTCCGGTTCAAGACCCCTACGACAGCCTGATCGCTCCTGTGGCTCCTGGGAAAATCGAGGCGGTCATGGCCCATGACAAGATCACGGTCAAAACCGACACGATGGTGGCCAGGATCGCGGGCCAGCCCGGCGAGTTCACCGTGACCCTGAAAAAGCCCGGCGAAAAAATTGAGTTTGACGTTCCCTACCCGCTCCCCGAGGAAATGACGGTGGATGAGAACGGCAAGGAGCTGGACGTGGACAAACTCAACGAGGTGTACAAGGAATACAACAAGGGCAAACAGGACATCCTGACCCTGGACCCCGACGGAGAGCTTTTCGGCGCCGTGATCCTGGCGGCGGGCTGGAGCCCGGCGGCCCTGGAGGAGGATGAGTTCGCCCATCTCGGCTACAGCCAGTCTCCCGATGTGGTCACCAACCACGAATTCGAGGCCATCGCCAGGAGCGGAAAAATCGTCAGGCCCTCGGACGGCAAAGAAGCCAAGTCGGTGGTGTTTGTCCAGTCTCCGCACACGGATGACGACAGCGATTTCGATTACGCCGGCTCCGTCACCAGCCTGGTGGCCTTAAAACAGGCCAAGTATGTCCGTGAGGATTATGAGGACGGCAAGGCGTTTGTCTTCTACCAGCACATGAGGACCCCGGGCCTTTCGGAAAATTTTTACAAATCCATTCAGCAGGATCGCGGAATTTTCCTGACCAAGGGAACGATCTCGGAGGTTTCAAAAAACGGGGACGGGCTGGTGGTGAGCGCCAAAGACACCCTTTTGGGGGAAAGCGTTCAGGTGAAAGCCGACATGGTGGTGCTGGGCGCGGGCATGGTTCCGGCCACCCTGGACGATCCGGTGGTGAACATGGCCTATCGCCAGGGCCCGGCCTTCCGGGACATCGACCTGTTCAAGGGCTATGTGGACTCCAACTACATCTGCTTCCCCTATGAGACCCAGAGAACCGGGATTTACGCGGCGGGCTCCGTCCGCAGAAGCATGACCCTGGAGGAGTCCATCGAAGACGCCTCCGGAGCGACCCTGAAAGCCATCCAGTGTCTGGAGTCGGTCAACCGGGGCGTGTCCGTGCATCCGCGATCCGGGGACATGACCTTCCCGGACTTCTTCTTCCAGCGCTGCACCCAGTGCAAACGCTGCACCGAGGAATGTCCCTTCGGGGCGCTGGACGATGACGAAAAGGGAACCCCGAAACCCAATCCCACCCGGTGCCGCCGGTGCGGAACCTGCATGGGGGCCTGCCCCGAGCGCATCATCGGTTTCGCCGATTACAACATCGACAGCATCGGCTCCATGGTCAAGGCCATCGGCGTTCCGTCGGAAGACGATTACGAAGAGCCTCCCATGCGGATATTGGGTCTGGTGTGCGAAAACGACGCCTACCCGGCCATCGATATCGCCGGGCTCAACCGGCTGTCCTACTCCGCCGAAGTGCGGTTCATTCCCATCCGGTGCCTGGGCTCCATGAACGTCATCTGGATCAAAGACGCCCTGTCCCAGGGCCTGGACGGCGTTTTCCTTTTGGGATGCAAACATGGAGACGACTACCAGTGCCATTTCGTCAAAGGAAGCGAGCTGGCCGAGATCAGGATGCAGAAAATAGGCGACGCCCTTTCCAGCCTGGCGCTGGAAGAAGAGCGCGTGGCCCAGTTCGACGTGGCCATCGATGAGTATGACAAACTGCCGAAGATCGTGGACGACTTTGTGGAGGTCATCGAAGGACTCGGCCCGAACCCGTTTAAGGGATTCTAAAACACTAAGGCGAAATCCGCGGATTTCAGCGCCCTGGACCCGCCGGAAAAAAATCCGGCTCCAGGGCCTTGAAATCCCCGGCTCGCCGCCGCTCAGGAGGTTGACACTATGAGTGAGACATACATGCTTGAGCCCGATCTGGGTTTTATAAATGAAGTGGCGGGGCTGGGAGGAGGCGATCTTAAAAAATGCTTCCAGTGCGCCACCTGCTCGGTGGCGTGTCCCATCGCCCCGGACGACAAGCCCTTTCCCAGGAAAGAGATGATCGCGGCTTCCTGGGGTTTGAAAGACAAACTGGTGGCCAACCACGACATATGGCTGTGCCACAACTGCGGGGACTGCACCACCCTGTGCCCCAGGGGCGCCAAACCCGGCGAGGCGCTGGGCGCCATCCGGGCTTACGCGGTTTCCGAATACGCGATTCCCAAGGCGCTGGGAAAGGCGGTCAACGATCCGAAAAAACTCCCGGTTCTTCTGGCCATTCCCGCGATTCTCTTTCTGGTCATCGGACTGCTCACCGGCCTTCTGGACTTCACCCCCACCGGTGAAGAGGTCGTTCACACCAAATTTTTCTCCACATGGCTGGTGGACATCATCATGATCCCGGCCTTTTTCTTCGCCGTCGTGGTGTTCGCGCTGGGCGTCAAGAGGTTTGTCAACGACATCCATGAAAACGCGGTGAAGTCGGGCAAGGCCGAGGACAAGCCCCTGGATATGGGCGGCCTGGTCCAGGCCCTGGTCAAAGTCTTCCCCACCATACTGGCGCATAAAAAATTCGATGAATGCGGCGAAAACAAAGAGCGCTCCACGGCCCATCTTTTGGTCTTTTACTCATTCATCGGCCTGGCCATCGTGACCGGTATCTTTTTTGTGGCGCTGTACATCTTAAAAATTCACGGACCCTATTCCCAGATGAACCCGGTCAAATGGCTGGGCAACATCTCCGGCGTGGCGCTGATCATTGGAAGTTTTCTGCTCATTCAAAGCAGACGCGCCCAGACCGATCAGTCGTCCAGCTACAAAGACTGGTATCTCCTGGGGCTGGTTTTCGGCCTGGGGGTCACCGGAATGGGCACGGAAATCACCCGGCTGGCCGGATGGGCCTGCGTCACCTACGCCCTGTACTATGTCCATCTGATGCTGGTGTTCTGTCTGTTTGTGTACACGCCCTTTTCCAAGCTGGCGCATCTTGTGTACCGGACCGTGGCCATGGCCTACGCCCAGTACACGGGACGGACATAAGCGCCCCTTGACATTTTCGTAAAAAAGCGACGCGTTTTTTTGCGGCGCCCATAAAAAAAAGGAGACAAGGTTTTGTCTCCTTTTTTTTATGGGCCTTTCATGTGTCGTTCATGGGATTCAACGGCGCCGTCAAAATTCGATACACAAGGCATGGCGTCAAATCCCCATCCTGATCTTCCCCTTCCCCGTGAACGGACACACCCGAATGCAAATGCCGCACACCGGCGCGCCGATGCCCGGGAGCTTGGCGAACTCCTCCGAAAGCTTGCGGGCGCATTGGTCAAAATAAAGGGCCTCGTTTCGGCTTTCGTAATGGCTGTTTGTATTGACGTTTTTAATGGCGCCCGCCGGGCAGGCGTCATGGCAGCGGGAGCAGCGTCCGCATCGATTTTTCATGGGCGCGTCGGTCTTAAGCGGCGCGTTTGAAAGAACCGTGACCAGCCGAACCCGGGAGCCATGCCGGGGGGTGATCAACAGAAGATTTTTGCCCTGCCAGCCCAGCCCGGCCGCGAGCGCCACCGCCTTGTGGCTGACGGCGCCCATCCAGTTTTCCCGGTCCAGGATTTCCGACGCCGGAATGGCAAGGGCGCGGCTCCCCAGGCTTTCGATGTGTGTCGCTGTTTTGGCCGCCACCTCATCCAGAATGGCGTTGGCCTCCCGGTACACCGCGATGTACCCCGGGGTGGGCCGGTCGGAAATGCCGCCAAAAATGTCAACCGGCAGATGGACCCCGATGGAAATGGCGTTTGTGAAGGGCTCCAGAAGGTCCGAAGGGATGGCGGGAAGCCCGTCCAGAGACTGGATATCCGCCACGCCCGCCATATGGGCGCCCCATCCCAGGATCATGTCCTTGATCTGATTCGCGTCATTCATTTGAACGGTCCTTTCTGGTTTTTACGCGATCATTTTACGCGCGTCAGGTCAGGGTCTCTTGTTTCACGTCCTCGTCAAAATCCCAATTTTTCAGAAAAAGGGCCCCTTGGTATTTTTCAACGAATGTTTTACTGATTTCATCCAGGGGCACATCATCGTATTCCCCCCGATCGTTCAGATACTCCATGTGCTGTTCTCCCTTAAGATCAAAGGGGTGGAGAAGGGAGTCGGTTTTTCCATCAAACTCAAGGGGTTTTAGCTTAAAACGCCGGCAAAGCTCAATATTAAAGGCGGGCGTGGCCTTGATCCAGGCGCCGTTTAAATGGATGGAGGCGTACCCGTGCCAGTAGAATATGTCAGTCTTCATGGCTTCCCGCAGGCGTTGGGTGGACAAATGGTTTTTGACATCGGCGAATCCCACCCGGGCCGGAATCCCCAGGGCCCGGCAGCACGCCGTCAGAAGCGTGGCCTTGAGCACGCACCATCCCCGGCGCTTTTTAAGGGTGAGGCTGGCCCGCATGCCCCCGACGGTGGGGTTAAAATCATAGGGATCGTAACGGATGCCGTCCCGAACTGCGTAATAAAGAGACACCGCCTGTTTTTCAGGGTCCGTTGAATTCCCGGCGTTTTTTTTTGCGAAGGCCGCCACCGACTCGTGGTCGGAGTCGATGATTGTGGTGGGCTGGGTGTGTGGATTCATTTTTTTATTTCACATGCTTTGCAAGGGGTTTGAGGGAAATCCGGAGGAAAAATTTGAAAACAGATGGGGTGTAAGGAAAAACACTCCGGGGCGGGTTTTAAACCCGCCCCGGAAATTTTTCTATTTCACCGCCGCCACTTTCACCGCGCAGACTTTCGTCTCCGGGGTTTTCGCCACAGGATCAAGCGAGGCGCTGGTCAGGACGTTGGTGGGGGTCTCCGAGAAATGGAACGTCATGGAAACCACGCCCGGCGGACAGATGTCCGTCAGCGCGCTTCGGGCCGTCACCTTTCCCCGTCGGGAGGCGACTTCCACCATGTCGCCATCGGCGATGCCCAAAGACGAGGCGTCCCGGGGGTTGATTTTAAGCCGCTCCTGGCCGTCCAGGGCCTCCAGCCCCGCCACCTTGCGTGTCATGGTGCCGGTGTGATAGTGAAACAGGCTCCGGTCGGTGGTCAGAAGCAGGGGATACTCATCGTCGGGAAGCTCCTCGGACGCCCGATAGGACAGCGGAACCAGTTTCGCCCGGCCGCCGGCCGTGGGAAATTTCTCCGTGTGCAGAATCGGCGTCCCGGGATGATCCGGGGTCGGGCAGGGCCACTGGATCCCCTCCCGGTCGATGCGCTCGTAGGTGACGCCCCCGTAGCTCGGGGTCAAAGACGCGATCTCCTCCATGACCTCTTTCGGATGGGAAAAATCAAATCCGGCGCTTCCCATCTTTTGGGCGATCCCGCAAAGGATCTCCCAGTCGGGTCTGGCGTCGCCCACAGGCCCGATGGCTTTTCGAATCCGCTGGACCCTTCGCTCGGTGTTGGTGAAAGTCCCATCCTTTTCCGCAAAAGAGGCGGCCGGAAGAACCACGTCCGCCAGCCGGGCGGTTTCGGTGAGGAATATATCCTGAACCACAAGAAAACCGGCCTTTTCAAGCGCCTTGACCGCGTGGCTGGAATTGGCCTCGCTCAAAACCGGGTTTTCCCCGATAATGTAAAGGGCTTTGAGTTTGTCCTCCAGTATGGCGTCAAAAATCGCGCCGTGCGTCATGCCCGGCGTGGATGAAAGCGTCACGCCCCAGGCCGACTCGATTTTTTTCCTCACCCCTTCATCGGCCACCTTCTGATATGCGGTGAACACATTGGGAAGAGCCCCCATGTCGCAGGCCCCCTGGACATTGTTCTGACCCCTCAGGGGGTTGACCCCGGCGGATCTTTTGCCCAGATTCCCCGTGACCAGGGCCAGGTTGCTCAGCGCCAGAACATTGTCGGTTCCGTGGCTGTGCTGGGTGATGCCCATGCAGTAAAGAATGGAGGCCGGGCTGTTTTGGGCGTAGAGACGGGCCGCCTCGGCGATCCGCTCTCCCGGAACCCCGGTGATTTCCTCGGCCTGTTTTAAGTCAAACGCCTCCAGGGATTTTTTCAGCTCGTCAAATCCCTCGCAGCGCTCTTTGATAAACGCCTCGTCCGTCAGCCCCTCGTCGATGATCACGCCCAGCATGCCCATGAGCAGGGCCACGTCCGTGCCGGGCCGGTGCTGAATGAAGATGTCGGCTTTTTTGGCCAGCTCAATCTTTTTCGGATTGGCGACAATGAGTTTGGCGCCGTTCCGGATGGCCTGTTTCACCTGGAGCCCGATGATGGGATGGGTGTGGGTGGTGTTGCTTCCAATGGACAGAACGCATGCCGCGTCCCGGATTTCATTGATCGAATTTGTCATGGCTCCGCTTCCGAGCGCCGTGGCCAGACCGGCCACTGTGGGGGCATGTCAGAGACGGGCGCAGTGATCAATGTTGTTGGTCCCCATCACCGCCCGGGTGAATTTCTGGGCCAGGTAATTCTCCTCATTGGAGCACCGGGCCGAGGACAGAAGGGCGAATTCGTCGCCCTTGTGTTTGGAAAGATTTTGGGCCACCACATCCAGGGCCTCTTCCCAGTCGGTCTCCACCAGCTCCCCGTCCTTGCGGACCAGGGGCCTTTTAAGACGGTCGGGATGGTTGACGAACCCATACCCGTACCGGCCTTTCACGCACAGGTTTCCATGATTGGTCTCGGCCTCCCGCGCGCCCCGGACCCCGACGATTTCCTCGCCCCGGACCCCGAGATACAGGTTGCAGCCCACGCCGCAGTACGTGCAGACCGTTTTGACTTCCCGGGCCGGCGGCTCATGTTTTTTCGGGACCAGCGCGCCCACCGGGCACCGGGCCACGCATTCCCCGCAGGACACGCAGTTGGACTCGGCGATGGGTTTGTCGGCCAGAGTGGCCACCACGGAGTTCACGCCCCGCCTGGCAAAATCGATGGCGTTGACCCCCACGATCTCATCGCAGGTCCGGATGCAGATCCCGCACAGCACGCATTTGGACAGGTCCCGGACAAAGAACGGATTGGACTCGTCCTTGGGCATGACCTTGACATCCCGCCTCATGCGTTTCATCCGGCTGTCTTCGATCCCGATGAAGTTGGCGGCCCGCTGGAGCTGGCACGTGGTGTCTTTGGCGCATGACAGGCAGTTCATGGGGTGATTGGCGATGATCAGCTCCACGGCGATCTTCCGGGCCTGCTGGACCTCGGGCGTGTTGGTTTTCACCACCATGCCGTCTTTGGCCGGCATTTTGCATGAAATCCCCATCCATTTGCCGTCAAACTCCACCAGACACAAACGGCAGATGCCCATGGGAACCAGGTCGGGGTGGTGGCATAGATGGGGGATGTATATTCCGTTTTCAAGGGCGATGTCCAAGACATTGGCCCCCTTTTTCGCTTCGATTTTCAAGCCATCAATGGTGATGGCGATGGTGTCGGTTTTCATTCAGTCACCTCCATCAGTTGTTTTTGCGACACGCACTCCACGGCGCTGAATTTCTTGGGACACTTCTCAAAACACACGCCGCATTTGATGCATTTTGAATGGTCGATGGAGTGGAGCTTTTTCTTCTCCCCTGTGATGGCCTCCACCGGACAGGATTTGAGGCATATTCCGCAGCCCTTGCATTTTTCCGGCGAGATGTCATAGGCGATCAGCGCCTTGCACACCTTGGCCGGGCAGTCCTTGTCATGGATATGGGCCTCGTATTCGTCGCGAAAATACCGGACGGTGCTCAAAACCGGGTTCGCGGCGGTCTGGCCCAGACCGCAGACCGAGCCGGCGTGGATGGCCTCTCCCAGCTCCAGGAGAAAATCAATGTCGCCGGGCTTGCCCTTTCCATCGGTGATGTCGGTGAGAATTTCCAGCATCTGCTTGGTGCCCAGCCGGCACGGCACACACTGGCCGCAGGATTCCTTTTCCGTAAAGTCCAGGAAGTAGCGGGCCACGTCCACCATACAGGTGTTTTCGTCCATGACCACCATGCCGCCGGAGCCCATGATGGACCCGGCCTCGTCTAAGGAGTCGTAATCAATGGGCGTGTCCAGGAGGGATTCCGGGAGACATCCGCCCGAAGGCCCGCCGGTCTGCACCGCCTTGAATTTGCTTCCCCCGGTCATGCCGCCCCCGACATCGTAAATGATCTCGCGCAGGCTGATGCCCATGGGCACTTCGATGAGGCCGCAGTTGACCACGTTTCCCGTGAGGGCGAAAACCGCCGTGCCGGAGCTTTTCTCAGTGCCCACGCTGGCAAACCACTCCCCGCCCTTTTTGATGATCATGGGGGTGGAGGCGAAGGTTTTCACATTATTCAAAAGGGTGGGCTGGTCAAAAAGCCCCTCTTCTGTGGTCCTGGGCCGGGGCGCGGCCTTGGGCATGCCCCGTTTGCCCTCGATGGACAGGGTCAGGGCCGTGGACTCCCCGCACACAAAGGCGCCGGCGCCCTGGAAAATTTCAATCTCGTATTCAAAGTCGGTCCCCATGATATTTTTGCCCAGGAACCCTTTCTCATGCGCCTGGGCGATGGCGGTTTCCAGACGCTCCACCGCCAGGGGGTATTCGGCGCGGACATAGATGTAGCCTTTTTTCGATCCCACGGTGTATCCCGCGATGATCATGCCCTCCAGCAGGGAATGGGGGTCGCCCTCCAGGACGGACCGGTCCATAAACGCGCCCGGGTCGCCCTCGTCGGCGTTGCACACCACGTATCGGTCCCCGGGGTTCGATGTGAAAAGACAGGCCTCCCACTTCCGGCCGGCGGGAAATCCGCCGCCGCCCCGGCCGCGCAGACCCGATGTTTTCAGCTCCTCCACAATGTCCACCGGCTTCATCTCAAGGGCCTTGGCCAGGCCCGAGTATCCCTCGTGGGCGATGTAGTGGTCAATGTTGGTGGGATCAATCAGCCCGCAATTCCGAAACACCCGTTTGACCTGGGCCTTGAAGGCCGGGGTGTCGTCCAGCCGGGGAATATCCCCGACGCCCTTGTCGCCGATGGTTCCCAGCGCGTGCTCCGGGGGCAGCTCGTCGTTGACGATGTAGCTGTCCACCAGCATGGACGTCTTTTTTTCGTCCACATTGCGAAAGCACACGCCCGGGCTGCCGGGTTTGACAATGTTGACCAGGGGCTCGGCATGGCAGGGGCCCATGCAGCCCACTTCCATGATATGGGCGCTGATCCCCTTTTCCTCAAATTCTTCCCGGAATTTTTTGACCACATTCAAGGCGCCCGCCGAGCGTCCGCATGTGGCGGTTCCCACCATGACCAGGGTCTGACCGCTTTCGCGAATCTTGTCCCACTCCTCAATGGCTTGTTTTTGAATCTCATCAAAGGTCATTTTTTTATTTCCTTTCCTCAAAAATCTCCGTCACCTTCCTGGGGGTCAAATTGGCTTCCACGTCGTCGTCGATCATCACGCAGGGCGCCAGGGCGCAGCAGCCGATGCAGGCCACCGTCTCCAGGGTGTACTCCAGATCCTCCGTGGTTTCGTCCTCTTTGATGCCCAGATGTCTTTCGGTCTCTTCGAGAATTCGTTTGGCGCCCTTGACATGACAGGCGGTTCCCCGGCAGACCATGACTTTGTGTTTTCCCGAGGGGGTGAATCGGAACTGGCCGTAAAAAGAGGCCACGGCGTAAACGCGGCTCTCCGGAAGTCCGGTTGTGTCTGCGATTTCAATCATCGCCTCATCGGGGAGATAACCCAGTTCCGCCTGAACCATCTGCAAAATGGGGACCAGCCTGTCTCCCCGCCCTCTGTACGGCTCTAAAATGGGGCCAAGACGCTCTTTCATTATTTCTTCCTCCTTGCCGTTTTCGCCACTGTTTTTCAATTTTCAAAGCAAACCCCGCCCGAACCCACAAAAAAAGCCCGGACGGCGCGTTTAATAAAATTGTGACTCTATTATAACGCGCGTGAAATATCAAGAAAAAATTATCGTCTCGTTTTGCGTCCGAAAGACCCGCCCGAAAGGGCGTTTTGGAATCGTCAATGCCGAAAAGGAAGGAAAAGTGGCGATTAAACCTCGTTTTTTGCGCGACCTCAGAAGCCGGGGGGGCGGTCCATCAGGCTCCGTCACAGGTATTTCGTTTTCAGCGTGTCCGCCACCTGATTCACGGTGGCAAAGGCGCGCTCCACCGTGCGCTCCCTGTCCGGGTTCACCAGACAGCAGGTGGCCGGGGAGATCATGGATCGGGCGATGAGCTGGTCCCGGTCCACTCCCCTGGACCCAAGCGTTTCCCAGACACTTTCAAGACTTAAGACCAAAGAGGAGACATCCTCCCGGGCAAACGCCTCGAAACCGGTGGGAACAACGCCCCAGACGATGAGCCCGCCCCGGTCAAGAAACCGCTGAATGGCCCCGGCGTATGAGGCGAAAATATCCACGTTGGTGTAAACGTCCAGGGACAGAACGTCCAAATCCAGGCTCAGCAAAAAATCCCAGTCCGGGTTGCCGCATAAATGAATCCCCCGGGGCCGGTCCACCTGGGCGAAAAAGCGGTCCAGGTCGCCCCTGGCCTTCAGATCGTCATAACCCGACATGGCTGAAAACAAAAATTGCAGCCCGGGCTCATCCACAAACATAAAGGCGTTTGGATTGCGTTTTTGAAGACGCGCCAATTGAACGTTCAGCCGTTTGGCCATAAAATCGAGCATAAAAGGCCGCACGGTGTCATCAAAAAGGATGGGACGCTCATCCTGGTCCAGAATATTGAAACCAAAACTGATGGGGCCCTCCAGCTGCCCCCGAATGGCCGGCCTGTCCTTGAGGTCCATGGCCAGAAACCGGTGATACACCGCCGAGTAGGTCTCGCTGATGTCAAAATAAGACGGGTCGTCAAAATGCCCCAGCGCGTCTTCCAGCTCCTCGGCGAATTTGTCCATGGAAAAACGCAGGGTCCGCTGTTCCATATCCAGGATGATGCCGGGAAAATGCTCCGCCGCCTGCGCGTACATATCTTCATAATAGCTATAGTTGGGCAATTGCGGCCAGAAAGGCACATCCAGAGACAGGGCCATGTCCAGCGCGCGCGACACGTCGGTGTGCGGCATCACGGCCATGGCGGTGGTTAAAAGGCCGCCTGGTATTTGATGGGTCATGACTCACTCCCTTTTTCTGATTGTTATGGCCCCCATGACGGAGGGAAAAATGGCGGTGAAAACGCGTATTTTACTCAACGCCCCCGTATCAACTCCCGGTAAGCCGGATCATCGCGGAGGCTTTTAAACACGTCGCCCTTGATTTCATCCCAGGTGGCGATCTCATCGCTGAACCCGTCGGAATACAGCGCCATTTTCAGATATTTCAACGCGTTGGCGGCATCCGCGTCGCTTTTGCTCAAGCCGGCGCGGATGGCGTAAGCCCGCGCGAACTCGAACGCGATCCATGCCCTCATCTCTGTCCAGCGCTCATTTAAACTGTCCACGGCTTTTTTCATATCGCCAAGCTGGGCGATGGCTTTGTCCAGTTTTCCTCCGGCGGTGAGCGCCCGGACATGGATATGGCCGAGGCGGAGCAGGTTCAGGCGGGCGTTCTCATGGTGCCCGACGCTGAAGTCGGACGTATAGGCGTTTAACCGCTGGATTTTATCGCCCTGGCGAACCACTTTCCGGATCCGGTCCAGTTTTGCGGGCAAAGATTGGATCAATTCGGAAAGTTTCGGGTCGGGAAGCGCTTTAAGCGGTCGGGACAGAGCGTTTTCAAAATAGTCGATGGCCTGGTCAAAATTGGCGGGTGTCCACCTGGGGTCAAAATGCGAAAGCGTGTCCATGTGAAAACGCCACGGATCTTTTTTACCCATCGGATCATTGAGATAGGAGCGGGCCAGCGCCCTTTCAGGGAGTTTGCCGGAAAGACGGGCGATGGCCTGGTCGACCCGGCCATTCAACTCTTTGGCGGCCTTTGATTCTTTGAGCAAAGATTGATAAAGCCCAAGGGCCTTTTCTTTTTCCCCCAGCTCTTCCGTCAACCGGGCCCTTAGATATTTCGCCTGGGCGAGGGCCCGGGGCCTGGAGTAATCCAGGCCGTCCATCAGCCACGCGTGAGCCGCGAGATGATCCGCCGGGGGCATCAGGGCCACGGCGGCCTCCACATGCTCGGCTCTTCCCATGGTTCCGTAGGCGTCCAGAATTTTGCGTCGAAAACTTTCGGCGGGTTTGGGCTCGCTGTTTTTCATCATGGAAAAAGATTCCTGAAGCAGCGCCCCGAGAGCGGCCCGCTCCACCTCGTCATCCCTGCCCTGGCTGTGGCGGATCAGACCTGAGAATTGAAGCTCGCGCGCGAACGCTCTTTTGTCCGGATTTTTCACGGCGATGGCGAATTTTGACCGCGCGGAGTCGATGTTTTTCACGCTCGCGCCCAGCCTCATCAGAATCCAATGCCCGAGCATCGCGTTTGCGTAAACATTTTCAGGGTTTGCGCGAAGGGCTTCCTCAAAGACCGCGTCCACGTCAATGACGGTGGGCATATAATTTTTCACCCGCGTCGCCTGCGCCCAGCCGATATGGGCCAGAATCTCGGCCGATTCATTTTTCCCGGCTCCCCGAAGCCCCCGGAACAGGACATCCGTGACGTCGTTTAGAACCCCATCGGCGTCTTTTTTGTTCACCCGAAAATCCCGAAGCCAGAGTTTCGCAAGCCGAAGCCGGCCGTCAAAGGCTTCCGCCGAGCCCGGAACCAGGCCCAGGGCTTTCTCATTCATCTGCCAGGCCCGGGAATAATTTCGGGTCCTTGCCAGCCAGTCGGCGGCGTAAAGAAGCTCGGCCACGGCGTCGCGTCTTTCCCGCCAGTCCCTGTAATAGCCCATGAGGGTCACCATGCCCGCCAGCAATGAAATGACGGTCACCACGCCGCCAAGCCATTTTAAAGCGGTCGCCGTCTTTTCCCATATGTCATTTTTCTGCGATGAGCCGCAATGGCGGCATATGACGGCGGCCCCGCGGATCTCTTCCCGGCATGCGACGCATTCTTTGCCCGCGCCGCCTCGTTGTTTGTCGGTCATGATATGCCTCGCGTCATGGCGTCACAGCCCCGATTTTTTATGAATTCCCCGGGATGGAGAAGGGTCGCGCGCAACCATTAATGACAATCCTTTTAATCCACACGGAATCCAAAATAAGACCCAAATATGTTGTAACTTGGCGCTAAGTTACAACAGTGTTTGTATAAAAGTCAAGGTTGGCGGCGTCGTAGAAAATACCAGAGCCGGAATGTCAATTAAACTTGAAAATATAAATGAAGCGCTGTACATTAAATGAATGGGATATGTTTTCAGCTTCAAAGACGCGGCGGAGTACGAAAAAGCCTTGAGCCGCCCCCAGTTCCGGTTCGCCCTGGACCTTCAGCGGGAGTTTTTTCTCAACATGCTCAAACCGGCCCCGGGCGAAACAGCGCTGGACATCGGGTGCGGGACCGGCGAGCATATGACCTCCCTGGTGGAGGCGGGGGTGTCGGTCACCGGCATTGACCCGTCCCCGTACATGCTGGACATCGCCCGGGGAAAAATCAAAAACCGCGCCTCCTTTCAGAGGGGATTCGCGGAATCCCTTCCCTTTGAGGACAACTCCTTTAACCACGCCTGCCTCATCACCACTCTGGAGTTTGCTGAAAACCCGGACAGGGCGCTGGAAGAGGCGTGCCGGGTGGCCAGGGACCGGCTGTTTGTGGGATACCTGAACCGCTACTCGCTTCTGGGCTCCTGGCGGCGGGTCAGCGGCATTTTCCACTCCAGCATTTACAACCACGCCCGGTTTTACAGCGCCTGGGATTTAAAAAAGCGAATCCGGCGTTTCATGGGCGATGTGCCCTTCTGCTGCCGGACCATCGGCCAGATTCCGGCGGGAAGATCGGACATCATCCGGCGGGGGGAGGCGTCGCATATCGCCCAGGCTTTTCCCTTCGGCGCCTTCGGGGGGCTCACGGCGGTTTTGGTTCCCCGTTATAAAACCCGGCCGCTGGCCATTCCCCTTCCGCCCAAAAGGAGACAAAGCCCGGCGGCCGGATAACAAAAGGAAGACCGATGAAAGCGCTTGTCTTTAAACCCCTTGAAAATCATGAGGCGGCATGCGGCCTTTGCGCCCACCGATGCCGGATCAAAGACGGCCGGCGGGGAATCTGCGGGGTCCGGGAAAACCGGGGAGGCGTGTTGACGCCCCTGGTTTACGGAAAAATCCCGGCCCGGCATGTGGACCCCATTGAGAAAAAGCCCCTGTTTCATTTTCACCCGGGCAGCCGCTCATATTCCATCGGCGCCCCGGGATGCAATTTCACATGCGACTTCTGCCAGAACGCCGATCTGGCCCGGGCGCCGAAACGCTTCGGCGCCGGACCTGTTTTCACGCCCGGGAATGTGGCTGAGGCGGCCATTGACGCCGGCTGCCGAAGCGTGTCTTACACCTATTCCGAGCCCACGCTGAATTTCGAATTCAACCTGGAAACGGCCCGGCTGGCCTCTGAAAAGGGATTGAAGAACGTGTTTGTCACAAACGGGTTCATGACCCGGGAGGCGCTGGACATGATCGGGCCTTATCTTCACGGGGCCAACGTGGATTTGAAATCCTTTTCAGACGCCTTTTACCAGAAGGTCTGCGGCGCCCGGCTTTCCCCGGTGAAAGAAACGCTTGGGCGCATGAAGGAATCGGGGATATGGGTGGAGGTCACCACCCTGGTTGTGCCCGGGCTCAACGACGACCCGGGGGAGCTTTTTTCCCTGGCCTCCTTCATCGCCCGTGAACTCGGGGAGGAAACGCCCTGGCATGTCAGCCGGTTTCATCCCGCCCACCGGATGGCGGACGTCCCCCCGACCCCGGTCCGGTCGGTCATGGCGGCCCGGGAGGCGGGGATGGGCGCCGGGCTCAAATATGTCTATGCCGGAAACCTTCCCGGGACGGGCATGGAAAACTCCTTTTGCCACCAATGTCAAAAAGTCGTGATGGAAAGGGTCGGGTTTTCCATCTCCGGATATTTCATTGAAAACGGACGCTGCCGCGGCTGCGGGGCCGAAATCCACGGGGTCGGACTTTAAAAAAAATGGGATCAGGCTTTAAAAAAAATCCGGGTCAAAAAGAAATCCCGAAGGCGATGTGTCCCGCGGCCCCGTAAAGATCGTCGGCCACATGATCGGGCTCGATTTTGCGGGCTTTGAGAATCTTTTCCGATTCCTTTCCCGAGCCGGTTCTCACCAGGATGGATTGAAAGCATCCGGCGTTTTGGGCGCACTCGATGTCTTTGACGCTGTCGCCCACCATCACGGCGGATTTTAAATCGATGTCATGGGCCTTTTGGGCCATGTGGATCAGGCCCGGCCTGGGCTTTCGGCAGGCGCAACGGTCCTCATCGGTGTGGGGGCAGAAAAAAATATCCAGAATTTTTCCGCCCGCCGACTCCACCTTTTGAACGAGCATGGCGTGAATGGCGTCCAGACCGGGCGCGGTGACCATCTTTCGGCCGATCACTGACTGATTGGTGATGAGGATGACCGAAAACCCTTCGGCGGTTAGAATCCGGATGGCCTCAAGGCTGCCGGGAATCCATTTAAACTCCTCCCGGCTCTTGATGTAATCCGCCGAATCCTGGTTGATGACCCCGTCTCTGTCGAGAAAAACCACTTTTTTAAGCATATGCCCGCCCCGCCTTTTCCCGTAAACAGTCAGTCTCTTATTGTTTTACTCCGCCACCACAAAGGCGCCCTTGAAGCCCTTTTCGATCATGACGCTTTCATACTCCTTGGCCTTTTCCAGGGTGGAGCATTTGCCCACCCGGACCCGGTAAAGCAAATCTTTGCC
The DNA here is from genome assembly GCA_900659855.1 of Candidatus Desulfarcum epimagneticum. Classification (NCBI taxonomy): domain Bacteria; kingdom Pseudomonadati; phylum Thermodesulfobacteriota; class Desulfobacteria; order Desulfobacterales; family Desulfobacteraceae; genus Candidatus Desulfarcum; species Candidatus Desulfarcum epimagneticum. Next base: position 324,264 of record CAACVI010000001.1, on the reverse strand, counting down.
GTCGTTGAAATCGGACACGTGGGCGTTGTTGTAGGTTTTGTCCAGTATTTGAAGCAGCCTTTCGGCGTTTTCCTTTTCCCTGAACGCCCCCACCTGGATGGTGAAATCCCCAACCTGGTAACTTTTCGGACGGCTGTAATAAGGCCTGGCGCCGGGGCCCCGGGTCGGAAAGCCCAGCGCCACGACCTCCACCGGCGCCGTTCCCGAATCGACCATGTCGAGCTTTTTGGCGGCCCGGTAAGACAAATCCACGATTCTTCCCCGGACAAAGGGCCCCCGGTCATTGACCCGGACCTCCACCTTGCGGTTGTTTTTGAGATTTTTCACCCGAATGTGGGCGCCCAGGGGCAGGGTTTTGTGGGCGGCGGTCATGGCGTGCATGTTGTATATTTCGCCGTTGGCGGTTTTTCGCCCGTGAAAATCCTCGCCATACCATGAGGCCAGGCCCTGCTGCCTGAAGCCGGCGGCGTCCTCAAGGGGAATGGGCCGGTATTCTTTGCCCATGACCACATAGGGCTTCTGGGGTTTGGGCGGGGCCGGCTCCGAAGGACCGGGCCACGAACTCCCCGACATGGACGAGGCCGAGGATCGGACGGCGCCGCAACCGCCCGCGCATAAAAAAAGCGCCGGGGTCAGCGCCGCAAGGACCAGGCAAAGGACCGGCGACGAAAATAAAAAACGACTTTTTTGTGTTCCGCTGGTGGTTGCGCGCATCATGTCAAAACTCCTTATGGATGTTAATCTCCTTTTTGGGGAAACAAAATATGGCTGAGCCAGCCGAAAAACGTGTTTTCTTTGAGCATCTCCCGATCAAGCCGGTCGATTTCCGTCTCCAGCCCGAAGGGGTCGGAAAACCAGGCGTCTCTTTTTAAAAACCGGGCGTTTGGATCAAATTTTCTCACCACTTTGGCGGGGTTGCCCGCCGCCACGGCGTTGGGGGGAACGGAATGGGTCACCACTGATCCGGCCCCGATCACGCTGTTGGCGCCGATGGACACGCCCTTGCAGACAATGGCGCCGTCGCCGATCCAGACGTTGTCCCCGATGTCCACGGGCCGGGGACGCCCGGCGGAAATCCGGTTGTGGATATCATGCCAGTCCGAATCCGCGATGTAGGCGTTTCCCGCGATCATGCAGTTGTCCCCGATCACGATCTCCATGGCCGATCCGATCCGGACGCCGGGGCAGATCAGGCAGTAATCCCCGATCCTGATCCCGCCCATTCCCTTTTTTTCCGGCCACACGGAAAGCCGGACCTTCTGGTCGGGGGTGGCGATGACATTGGCGCAGGCGCCCATCTCAATGGGGGCGCCGAAAAGACGCACATGCCAGGGCTTCATGAATGTGAAGCCGGGGCCTAAGGATTCGAACTGGGGCTTTAAAAACCGCCGGACATAAAAAGACTGAAACGTCAGATGCGCTTTTTTCATCCAGTACGGACGGTGATCCCGGATCAAGACGAAACGCCCCCCTTCTCCGGAAGGTGAATGGCGATGGGCCGTCCGGGGCGCGGCGCGCCCGACCCTTTGAACGAAAAATCATCCTCATCCCATGAGGAATGATAAAAAAGGCAAAACGCCGGCGTCAAATGAAAAATCGCGTCGGCGGCGATGAGCGCCACGCCGTTGGTCCAGGTCATCTTCTCCTCGGGCCACACCGTCATGTCCGGATACGTGTGCCCGCACCAGAACGACCCGTCTTCAAACACCTTGCCCGAAATCCAGTCAAACACGATCCCGGCCTGGCCCCGGTTTCCCATGGCCGCCAGGGTCAGGGCCAGCTCCGATGTCTCGGCCATGGTGACCCAGGGCTCGTCAGACACGCACAGCGCTCCCTGGCCGTCCACCATGTATTTTTTCCATCGCCTGTCGATTCTTTTTTCAGCGGCGGCCCCGGTCACGGCCCCGGACAGCGCCGGGTAAAACCAGTCCATGGAGTGCCGGGACTTGGCGGCGTTGAAAAGATGGGGTTTGTCGTTGATGGCCTCTTTGAGTCTTTTCAGAGCCCGCCTCCACGGCGCCATGTCGCGGCCCAGGCGGCGGGCGATCTCAAGCGCGCACTTGACGCTGAAAAAAACGCTGGATGAGCCGGTGAGAAGGGACATGCGGTCCACTTTTCCCTCGGGACTCACGGCCCAGAAAATCTGCCCCTCCTCCCCCTGGAGCCCCAGGGCGAACTCAATGGCCGCGCGAACGGTTTCCCACATGTCCCTTAAAAAGTCCATGTCCCCGGTGACGAGATGGTAATGCAGCGCGCCCGCGGCGATGTAGGAGGACATGTTGGCGTCCCGGGTCCGGTCCTCCGGATCGCCGTCGCGCCACGATGAATGCCAGCTTCCGTCTTCGAGCTGCCGGGCCGCCATCCATTCAAAGGCCCGCCGCGCCGCGCCGAAGCGCCCCCCCACGCAAAGACCCATGGCGGACTCCACATGGTCCCACGGGTCGGTTTTGCCCCCGTCGTGCCAGGGAATTTCCCCGCTTTCTTTCTGGGTTTTCAATATTCTTTCGCACACCGCCCCGATATCCAGGGAGGCGGCGTTTTTTTCACTGGAAACGACCGTTTTCATATCCATGCTTCAATTCTTTTTTTGGCCGCCGTCCCGCTCCCGGCTTCGGGGCTCATTCAAATAGACGACCATTCTTTTCTCCATATCCGCGAAGCCTTTTTTCAGGACATGGGAAATCCCGCCCAGCCGGGCCCGGGTCTCTTTTTTTCCAATGTCGCTTTTGTAAAACACCGTGTATTCCAAAAGCTCCTGGTCCGTCATGTTCCGGAGCCGGCGGGCCATCTCGTCCATGACGCCGCGCTCCATGTTTTCCCTGAGCATGGACCGAAGGTTTTCCACGCGAAGGTCGATTTCGGCCCGGGACGCCCGGCGTTTTTCCGGAAGGCCGCTGTTGAACGCCGACATCATGCCCCTGAATATCTCAGAGGCGGCCCCCACAGCGAAATCCACCTCTCCAAGGGCCTTTTCCAGATCCTTGAGGAGGGAAAGACGACCCGGGGAAAGGGGAGGAAGCGCCCCTTTGTCCAGGGCCTTTCTTTTTCCCTCCAGGGCTTTTTGAGCCAGGGGGCCTTTGAGCCATTTTAAAAAAAACTCCAGGTCCTTTTGATTCACAGTCTCCAGAAGATGACGGGACATCTCGTCCGTCAGCTTCTTTTGTGTGAACAGGCCCTCGAACAGTTTTGCGATCTCATCTGTTTCTTCCCGGTTTTGGGAGACCCGCCTTTTGCGTTCAAACATATCATCAAGCTGGCCGGAAAACGACCTCAGCGTCTCGCCGGCCCCGGAGATTTCAATGTATTCCCTCACAAGGGGCGCCGCCGAGGTTTCGGCCGGTCCCTTTTGCGCCCCAAACGCCGCCGCGGCCCAGAAAACCGCCAGCGCCGGCAGCCAGACGGCTTTGATCCATTTCATCGCGCCTCTCTTCTCCTTTGGCGTTTTTTTCAACGCGTCTTTAACGCGCCCCCGATCCTATTATAGAGGCGGATGAAAGTCAACCGGGGAATCCCGCTCCCCAAAATTTAAGGCGCTTTAAATCCCATCAACCGTTTGCCTTTGGCCGAAAAATATGATATAGCCCCCCCCATTCAGACCTCATACGATTGCAAAAGCTGGACAAGACAAAAAAATCGGGAGAAAACATGGAATTCAAAATCACAAAAGCCGACCCATTGAAACCCAAGCCGGACGAAAGCACGCTCGGCTTCGGCGAACTGTTCACGGACCATATGTTCATCATGGATTATACCCCGGAGGCGGGATGGCATGACGCGCGCATTGAGCCCTATCGCCCCATGGACATGGACCCGGCGGCCATGATTCTCCATTACGGCCAGGGGGTCTTTGAGGGGCTCAAAGCCTACCGGACCGAATCCGGCGCCATTCAGCTTTTCCGGCCAAAAGACAACATGAGGCGCATGAACCGCTCCTGCCGGATCATGTGCATGGCCGAATTCGACGAAGGCCTCGCCATGGACGCGCTCAAACAGCTTCTGGCTGTGGAGCGGGACTGGGTTCCGTCGGCGCCGGGAACCTCCCTTTATATCCGGCCCACCATGATCGCCACCGACCCCTTCCTGGGGGTCCGGGCCTCCGGGTCCTACCGGTTCTTTATCATTCTTTCCCCGGTGGGCGCCTATTACGCCGAAGGGTTCAACCCCATCAACATCTGGGTCACCCGAAACCATGTGCGGGCCTCCAAGGGAGGCGTGGGAGAGGCCAAGACGCCCGGCAACTACGCGGCCAGCCTGTACGCCGCCAAGGAGGCCAACGAAAAGGGATATTCCCAGGTCATGTGGCTGGACGGCGCCGAGAGAAAATACATTGAGGAGGTGGGCGCCATGAATATCTTTTTCGTGCTGGACGGCGAGCTGGTCACCCCCGAACTGAGCGGAAGCATCCTTCACGGCGTCACCCGGGACTCGGTCATCGCCCTGGCCAAAAAATGGGGCGTTAAGGTGTCGGAAAGAAAAATCAGCATCGATGAAATAGACCAGGCCCATGACGAGGGGAAACTCAACGAGATCTTCGGATCGGGAACCGCGGCGGTCATCTCCCCGGTGGGCAAAATCGGCTTCGGAGAAAAAGAGCTGCTGGTGGGGGATGGAAAAGTGGGCCCCTTTGCCCGGAAAATGTATGACGCCATTCAGGACATCCAGTACGGCAAGGCCGAAGACCCCATGGGATGGATTGAGCCGGTTTAACCCGGTTTTCCTGGAAAAAACGCCTATGCCGCGCTCCCCGGACCCCCTGGATCTATGTCTTTTAAAAATGAAGGAAAAGGGCCTTCCGGCCTCGGCCCGGGAGTCCTTCGCCTTTTACCACCGGCAGGCTTCCCGGGGAGAGACCGGGCTCATCCCGGAAAGGGACATCTCCCCTGTCCCGCCCCATGAGATCACGCGCGCCGAAGACCTCAAAGGCTTCCGGGACTCGGGAAGGCGGGCCGTCAAAAAATCCGCGGCCATCATATTAAACGGGGGCATTGGGACCGGCATGGGGCTTTCCTGCCCCAAATCCCTGGTCCCGGTGAAAGACGGCCGCTCCTTTCTTGAAATCATCATCGCCCGGGCCCAAAAAGACCCGGCCCGGCTGGTTCTCATGAACAGCTTCCGCACCCATGAGCAGACCCGGCGGGCCCTGGCCCGGATGAATCCCCCGACTCCCCCGGGAATGTTTGTCCAGCGCCAATTCCCCAAAATCCTCGCCGAAAACCACCAACCGGCCCGGTGGCAGGCGGATCCGGAGATGGAATGGAACCCCCCGGGGCACGGCGACCTTTACATGGCCCTTTATTCGTCGGGCATGCTGGAATCTTTGCTTAAACAGGGAGTCGCCTACGCCTTTGTCTCCAACGCCGACAACGTGGGGGCCTCCCTGGACCCCGACCTGCTGGGCTATTTCGCCGAAAAAAGCCTGCCGTTTATGATGGAGGCGGCCGAAAGAACCCGGCGGGATTCCAAGGGCGGGCATATCGCCCGGGATACAAACGGGGCGCTGATCCTCCGGGAATCGTCCCAGGTCCCGGAACAGGACCGAATCTGGTTTTCCGATATCAAGCGGCACCGGTTTTTTAACACCAACAACCTGTGGATCAACCTGGAATTTTTGCGGGAATTCATTCAAAAAAACAAAATGATCCGCCTTCCCCTGATTTTAAATCCCAAACCGGTCTGCCCAAAGGATCCTGACAGCCCGCCGGTCCACCAGATCGAAACAGCCGCGGGTTCGGCCATCTCCCTTTTTGAGGGGGCCCGGGCGCTGCGTGTTCCCCGGTCCCGTTTCCGCCCGGTGAAAACATGCGGGGATCTGCTGGCGCTTCGCTCGGACCGGTTTTTTTTCAAAAAAAACGGTCTGGTTCCCAGTCCCGGGGCCCAAAACAGCCCCATCGAGATCAATCTGGACCCCAGGCATTACGGAAACCTGGATTCCTTTGAAAAACGCTTCTCCAAAGGGGTCCCCTCCCTGGCGGCATGCCGGTCCCTGGAAGTCGAAGGGGACGTTTTTTTTGAAAAAGGCGTGACCCTCAAGGGCCATGTGGCCATTCGAAACCGATCTGGAAAACCCGCGGCCGTCCGGGGCGTCGTGGCGGACCGGGAGATCGTGTTTGACTGAAAACCCCTAAAAAACAAACGCTTTTAAATCATGGAAAAACAAATCACATTCCTGTCCGGCCCCCTTGAGATATCCGGGCTTTTCGAAAAACGCCCCGGGGACCAAGCCGTCATCGTGACCCATCCCCACCCCCTTTACGGCGGGGAGATGCGCAACCCGGTCGTAGAGGCCGCCCGCGACGCCTTTTATGAAAACGGCCGCGGGACCTTGAGATTCAATTTCAGGGGGGTGGGCGCCAGCCAGGGGACTTATGACGAAGGAAAGGGAGAGCAAAACGATGTCCGGGCGGCCCAGGACTGTCTTTTAAGCGCCGGATTCACCCATATCACGGCGGCCGGGTATTCCTTCGGCGCCTGGGTCAACGCCATGGCGGCCTCAAACGGCGCCTCTTTCTCTGATATGATCATGATATCGCCCCCGGTCGCCATGATGGACTTTGACGGCGTTTCCTCCCTGCCCGGCCTGGGCCTCGTGATCTCCGGAAGCGAGGACGAAATCGCCCCTCCCGGTCTGATCCGCGACATGCTTGAGAGATGGAACAGCCCGGCCGAGCTGAAAATCATCGAAGGGGCCGACCATTTTTATTCCGGGCGAATGCGGGACCTGGAGCGCGCGGTGTCAAAATACCTGGCGGCCCCGTAAAAAGCCGCGTTTTTTGAAATTCAACGTCCGCGTTTTTACCATTTCATTCCCCGCGTTTTTTACAAAAAGAATAAAAAAACGCCGATTTCACTGGAAATCGACGTTTTTAAATTTTTGATTCAAAAATGGTCGGGGCGAGAGGATTTGAACCTCCGACTTCCTGCTCCCAAAGCAGGCGCGCTGCCAGGCTGCGCCACGCCCCGACATGTTCAGGCATCGGGAAAAAAATCCCCCGAACTCAACAAACTCAACAAACTCAACAAACTCAACAAACTCAACAAACTCAACAAACTCAACAAACTCAACAAACTCAACAAACTCAACAAACTCAACAAACTCAACAAACTCAAATTCATATCACGCTTTTGGGGTCGCCGCAAGCGCTAATCAGCCTCGGCCCTAAGATTGATAAACCCGTAAAAAATCACGGGACAGCGTCGTAAAAAATTATTCCCGACCTGTTTTCACGATGGTCGCGGCCAGGATGTCATCGTCATCCAGGGAAAATATTTCTTTCAAAAACACCGGGGGCCTTGGCCGTTGTCCCCCTTCCAGGGCCACAGTCATTTTTAATTCTTTTTTTGAAACCATCTCAACACGCCGCGCCATCTTTTTAAGATCGATCTTTTTTTCCTTTCCCTTCTTGTTTTTCTTTAAGACCATCCACTCATCGGCCTTTAAAAACGCGTCCAGATCCCTTTGGCGAAACTCCCCTGTCTTTAACCGGACCCGGTAATGATGGGCGCCGGGCGCCGGGGCGCTTTTTTTCCCGGGAACCGGGAAGCAGTCCAGGATCTCAAGGCCCTCGGGCAGGGTCTCATTTAAACCGGCCGCCACGTCTTCGGGCCGGGTTTTAAGGGACGTTTCGATATAAAACCGTTCGTCCAGGCTTTCAATATGGATGGGCAGGCTGTCCTCAAAGGACACTTTGGGCTTGGGGTGAAACCCCTGGGAATGCCTGACGGGAATCCCGGATCGCCTCAGCGCCCGCAAAAAAATATGGGCCATCTCAAGATGCCCGAAATATTTCGCCTTGCCGGTTTTGGAGTAAACCGCGGCCAGGGTTTGGAAAATGCCGTCCCGAAAACCGGACGGCTCGGTTTTCCCATGGGGTTTCAGCGGGTCTTCGGAAAGGGTTTTTTGCGACGCCTCCCTGATTTTCACGGCGTCAAAATCGCAGACCCCGCAACCGCCGCACTCCCCTCCCCGGCAGTCCGGGGTCTTTTCCCCGGCCAGGGAACGGGCCCACTCCGCCTTTAAAAATGCCTTGTCCGGCATGCCGCCGATGAAATCCCAGGGAAGGGGCTCGCCGGTGTCTCTTTGTCTCTGGGTGAAAAAATCCGCGTCGATCCCTGTCTCTGAAATGGCCTCCATCCAAAGATCAAATTGAAAATGGTCGCTCCACCCGTCAAACCGGCATCCCTTTTCAAAGGCCGTTTCAAGGAGTTTGGAAAGCCTCCGGTCTCCCCGGGCCCAAAGCCCCTCCAGAAGGCTCAGCTGGGGATTTTGCCATTTGACCCGGGTCCCCGGCATTCTGATATGCCGTTTGAGCCACTCGATTTTTTCCCGGGACTCCTCCAGCCCGGCCTGGGAGGCCCACTGGAACGGGGTGTGGGGCTTGGGCACAAAGGCGGCCACGCTCACATGGATCCGCCCTCCCCGGGATTTCACCTCCTTCAAACGCCACAGGCTCCGGGCCAAATCCGCGATGCCTTTCACATCGGCGTCGGTCTCCCCGGGAAGCCCGACCATAAAATACAGTTTGATGACCTGCCAGCCCAGGGAAAAGGCGTGGCGAACGGTGGAGACGATCTCGTCTTCGGATATGTTTTTGTTGATGACATCGCGCATCCGCTGAGTCCCGGCCTCCGGCGCGATGGTGAACCCGGTTTTTCTCACCCGTTTGATCAGCTCCATGAGCCCCGGGGTCAGGGCGTCGGCCCGAAGCGAGGGAAGAGACACGGCCACGCGCTCCTTTTCATGGCGTCTCATGAGCCCTTCCATCAGAGGCGTCAGGCGGGAGAAATCCCCTGTGCTCAAAGACAGAAGGGACAGCTCGTCGTAGCCGGTGGCGTCCAGGGATTTTGCGGAAAAATCCAGCAGGCGGCCCACCGATCGTTCCCGGACCGGCCGGTAAATCATGCCCGCCTGGCAGAACCGGCATCCCCGGCAGCAGCCCCGCATCACCTCCAGGCGAAGGCGGTCGTGAACGGGCCGGCCAAAGGGCACGATGGGGGAAAGAGGAAAGGGCGCCGCATCGAGATCCGGGACCACGGCCCGGCTGACCCGAGGGGGTTTTCGGGACCCGTCGGCGGGCAAAAGGGTCTGAAACCCATTCTGATCATACACCGGCGTGTAAAAAGACGGAATGTAAACCCCATCTATTTTCGACCACATGTCCAGAAGGCGGTTTTTGTCCGCGCCGGCGCCCGCCTTCCACAAAAGCCAGGCGTCGGCCATCTCAAGGGCCGCCTTTTCTCCGTCGCCGATTAAAACGGCGTCGAAAAAATCCGCCACCGGCTCGGGATCGCACATGCACGGCCCCCCGGCGATAAGCATGGGAAAAGAGCCGTCTCTTTGGGCGGAGTAAAAGGGAATGCCGGCCAGATCCAGCATTCCCAGCATGTTGGTGTAGTTGAGTTCGTAAAGAAGGGAAAAACCTAAAATATCGAACTCTTTCAAAGGCGCCCCCGACTCCAGGGCGGACAGGGGAGCCCCGGAGTCCCTCATGCGCCGCTCCATGTCCATGGCCGGCGCGAACACCCTCTGGGCCCAGATGTCCCGGTGGCGATTTAAAAGGGTGTAAAGGATCTGGATCCCGAAATGGGAGGTTCCGATCTCATACAGATCGGGAAAGGCCAGGGCGAAATTTAACTTTACTTTGCCGGCGTCTTTTTTTATGATATTGACTTCAGAGCCCAAGTAACGGCTGGGCATCTCCACAAAAGGGAGGAGGTCGCGCATGGTTTTTGGTTTCATGGCCGCCTTTGGATTCCTTACTCGCGGGAATAAATAAAAATTTTAAACATACCTTAAAAAACCCAAAAAATAAACAAGAAATATGCCCCATCTAAATTCGACATTCAGGCAAACGGCCATGAAGTGGGCCATGGGCGCTTTCGCGTCCCTTCTGGCCCCGGCCTTTCTGGCCGCCGCCGTTTGGGACCGCCCGGCCCAGGCCGCGCCTTATAACCGTGAGACTCCCGTGGTGGCCGCCGTCCGGAAGGTGGGCCCGGCGGTGGTGAACATCAGCTCCAAAAAAAGCGTGGAACGTCGCCCCAACCCCTTTTCCGCCTTCGGGGCCGACCCGTTTTTCGACTCCTTTTTTAAAGAATTCTTTGAATCCCGGCGCCCGAGGCGCTACGAAAGGACCAGTCTGGGCTCCGGGGTGATCATTGACGGAAAAAGGGGCTACATTCTCACCAACGCCCATGTGGTGGCCAACGCCGGCGCCATCACGGCGGCGCTCAAGGACGAGCGGGAGTTTGAGGCCCAGGTGGTGGGCGCCGACCCCGACTCCGACCTGTCGGTTTTAAAAATATCGTCCAAAGAGCCCCTTCCCTCCATCGAAATGGGAGACTCAAACGACATCATGCCCGGCGAGACCGTCATCGCCATCGGAAATCCCTTTGGCTTTTCCCACACGGTGACCACAGGCGTGGTCAGCGCCCTGAACCGAAGCGTCAAGACCCAGGACCGTCTGTACCGGGATTTCATCCAGACCGACGCCTCCATCAACCCCGGCAACAGCGGGGGGCCCCTTCTCAACATCAACGGTGAGCTGATCGGGATCAACACGGCCATATACGCCAAGGCCCAGGGCATCGGATTCGCCATCCCCATCGGCCGGGCCCGGCGCATTGTGGAGGATTTGATCCAATACGGGGAGGTGGTCCCGGCCTGGATCGGCGTCCGGGTCCAGGAGATGGACGAGCGCCTGAGATCATACCTGAAAGGGGGCGGCCAGGGCCTGATGGTGGCCGGGGTGGAGAGACAAAGCCCGGCGTTTAAAGCCGGGGTCCGCCAGGGGGACATTCTTCAGTCCTTAAACGGCCGAAGCGTTGAGTCAAAAGAAGACTACGAGGCCCTGGCCCGGGATCTTTCGCCCGGGGACCGGGTCGGGCTGGTCCTTTTAAGAAAAAACAAAAAAATCAACGCGCGGGTGAAAACCGCCCTGTTCCCTGAAGAGCGGGCGCTGGATTTCGCCCGGGAGCGTCTGGGAATCGAAATCGAGGACCTGGGGCTTGCAAACCGGCTTCGGCGCCGGATTTCCGGCGTGCGGATCACCTTTGTGGACCCGTCTTCCCGCCTGGGCCGCGTCGGCGCCGAGCCCGGTGATGTCATCTCCCGGATCGATGAAATTGAAATCGCCAATGTCCGGGACTTTAAAAAAGCCATGGTCAAATACCGGACCAAAAAATCCATGGTCGTCCTTTTGCTCAGGGGCGGCCAGGGCTATTACATCACGCTGAAGATGTGACCGGGCCTTTCCCCAGACGCCCTCTCCGTCATTGAGCGACCCGCCCGTCTTTCCCTCTTTTTTCAATCCTTCCCTAAGGGCTCGCTCAAAAATAACTTTACATTTTGGAAGCCAATTCATCCTGCCTGACCGCGTTATGAAAACTCGGCATATCCCGATATGCCTCAAGTTTTCACGCCTTGTCAGACAGGCGACTTAACTCCCAAAATTGTAAACTGATTTTTGAGCGAACCCTAAAGGAAAAGCCCCCGGCTTTTTAAACAATCGCAACCCATTAAAATTCCTCGTAATTTTTCTAATTTTGTGGTATTTGAACTCGTTTGGACACGCCCATCCACCGGGCGGCCCCGAAAATACCAGGGAAAATTGAAAAAATCAAACGTAACCGGAGGAGTTCATGGGAGACAATCGCCGCGAAAAAAAAATTTCAGAAATGCATCATGTGTTTCAGGAGGCCCGAAAGATACTCGGTGTAAGCTATCTGGCCAGCCACTGGAAAAAAAGCAAACGGCAAATCTATGCCTGGGGGGCCGACCCCGATCACTGTGAAGTGCGCTCCATCAATCCCCTGGAAAAATTAAAGCTCATGCTCATCGATGTAAAAGAAAAAGGAGACGAAGAGACCATCCAGGCGACCCTGCGGCTTCTGGCAAGGCCGCTTGGGTACGACATATCCCCCATGAGCCCCCCTCCCGATATTTCCCGGGAAATAAATAAAATTGATATTTTCAGCCGGCTGTTCTCAAACATTGCGGAAGTGTTTTATTTCACCTCCAAACGTCTGCATAAAAAAAAACTGGATACCGACGAGAAATCAGAACTCCAAGCCATAATCGACAGAGTCAAGGCCAGCATCACGGAGATTCAAATTTTTATAGGTAAAAAAAAGTAAAACTTTTTTATATATCACGAACGTTCGAAAATAGCCACTTCAAAGTCTGTTTTTTATGAAGTGGACAATTTTTTTTTTTTGAGTGACACTCCCTTCAAATCGATCCACAAAGCGCCTGTCTCTCGGCTTTGGGGGTTTTCTTTATTCACATCCATGCCTTCGCGCCGTCGGCTTTTTATGATCCGGCGGCCCGGGGCCGACGACATTTTTAAAAACGCGAAATGAATCCCCTGTCAAAACTGAAAGACATGCTCATGGCCCTTAAGGAAAAAGGGGCGGAAGAGGTGGTGGAAGGAGCGCTGGAGCTTCTGGCGGAGCCGCTCGGATATAAAATAATCCCTTCTGACGACGGCGATGAGCCGCCTGAAAATTCTAAGAATAAGGAGCGGCGGCGAAACGGAGACTGAAGACGTATGGACACATTCAATCCTCATATGAAAGCGTTGCGGGTCAAGGTTTTCCAGGACACGGAAAAAAATCTCACCCGGGCCGACCCCATGCTTCTGTCCGGAGAATGGGGCCTGGAAACGGACACGGGCCGGCTGAAGATAGGAGACGGCGTGAGAAGATGGCGGGCGCTGCCGTATAAAATAGACCGGACCCTCACCCGGGAGATGGTGGAGGATATGATGATGATGAAAGCATACATTGAAAAAATCAAGAGAGAAAAAAATGGGGCTTATTAAAAAGTTTAATTTGATATTCGGCTCTATTTTTTTAGCCGGGTTTCTGATCATCGGATTTATTTTTTACGCTGTGGAGATGGGCAAGGCCAAGTATGAGGCCATTATGGAGGCGGAGGTGGTGCTGGAAAACGCCTTCGCCGCCTGGCGCTACACCGCGGAAGAGGTGGAGCCTTTGTTCAGGGAAAAGATATGCGGGTCCGAAGACGTGTTTCATCCCCAGGCCGTCCCGGCTTACGCGGCGAACCGGATGTTTAAGTTCATTGATGAAAAACATCTGGAGTACACCTACCGGGAAGTGGCCGCAAACCCGAGGAATCTGGATAACCTGCCGACCTCGTGGGAAGTGGAGATTCTTCGGCATTATGTCAACCATCCCGAGGAAAAACAAATGGTTTATACCCGGGAAAAGAAGGGCGAAGAATATTTGTATATCACCTATCCCATTCGAATCACCGATGAAAAATGCCTGAAATGCCACACGGACGCGGAGACGGCCCCGAAAAACCTGGTGAAAAAATACGGCCCGGTGAACGGAATGAACTGGAAACTCGGGGAAGTGGTGGGGGCGCACCTGGTCTCCGTTCCCATGTCGATTCCCAAGCAAAAAGCCGTGGAAAGCCTTTTCACCATGTTTATATCCCTCATCGCCCTGTTCGCCGTGATGCTGGTCTCCATCAATTTCATGATTTCCAGATGGCTGGTCCGGCCCCTTTCAAGGATCACCCGGATCACGGAAAATATCAGCCTTGGGAAAAACGCGGGGGAAGGCCTGCCCGAAATTCACAGCCGGGAGATGAAAAAACTCGCCCAGGCCATCCGGCGAATCGACATCAGCCTGAAAAAGGCCATGGATAAAATCAAAGGGAAATCAAAAGAAGATTAATTGATAAAATCAAAAATGAAATTATTTTTCATACTTTTAACCCTCATCATCGGGCTGGTTTACCTCTTTATGGCGGGTCACCCGGATTTTGTCGATGAGAAATACCTCTTTTACGTCTCCCGGATTTTCTGGGTCTTTGCCGGCGTTATCGCGGTCCGGGCCATCACTTACCTGGCGGTTGAAAAAAAATTCGGCTCCGACACACAAAAAAATCCGTCGGAGCTGATGCGCGTGATCGTGTCGGGATTTTTGTACGCGGCGCTCGGGGGCCTGCTGATGAAGTTCGCGTTCAACATGAACATCGCGGCTTTATTGACGACATCGGCTCTTTTGACGGCGGTGGTCGGTTTCGCCCTGCAGGCGACGCTGGGAAACATTTTCAGCGGGCTCTCCCTCCAGGTCGAACAGATTTTTTACATCGGCGACACCGTGCGTCTAAAAAATATCGTGGGCGCAATAGAGGCGCTGACATGGCGCTCGGTTTCCATCCGAACCCTGTCGGGCGCCCTTATCGTGGTGCCCAACGGCAAAATCTCATCCGCCGATGTGGAGGTGTTCCATAAAGGCCGGCCGGTCTGGGTGAAAATAAAAATATGCGCGCCCATTTCCCACCCCCCGCAGAAAGTAAGGGAAATCGTGACCCGGGTGGTCTTAAGCGTCCCCCAGGTGGACGACTCCCGGCCCGTCATCGTCAACATGACCGACATGGACCCCGATGACCGGCTGAATCTTTATGACATCATCTTTTTCTGCAAGGATTTTATGTCCCAGTTTCCCGCCATGGCCGCGGTGAAAGAGCGGATTTGGTACGCGTTTTTAAGAAACGGGGTGGATGTGCTCAACGTGTGGAAAAAGCCCGGCGTTTTAACGGCGCCGCATTTTTTTGAAAAACAAAAGCCCCACTCGGATTTGCGGCCCGGGGATTATTCAAAAATTCTGTTCAGCTCGCCTGTTTTAAAACCGCTGGACAAACACGAAAAAACGTATCTGGCCGACCATATGGAGACATTGATGTTTTCCAATAAAGAGCCCATCGTGTTTGAAAAACGGTTCAAACACGCCATGTTCATCATCGCCGCCGGAAGGGCGCGCCGGGAGTATATGCCCGAGGTCTCGCAGGAGTGCGCGCTGCCGGATGAAGAGGAGGCGGCGGAGGCATCTGAATTTTTGTGGAGTTCTGAAGCTCTTGAGGAGATTTCCCGACATTTTGTCCCCCTTGTGGGGCCCATCGGCCGGACCCTGGTTCGACAGGCGGCGCGCAGGACCCTGGACCCGATCCGGCTGCACACCCTTCTGGCGGCGGAGCTGGAGGACGAAAAGGACCGGGAGCGATTTTTAGAGCATGTTCCGGAACTCTGCTCAAAGACTCTGTATCCGGGTGATTTTTTCGGAGAAATCAGACTGCTGACCGGACTGTCAAAGGGCCTGTCCTCTTACGAGGCCGTCGGCCACGTCGATCTCATCGCCATCCGCCCGCCGCTTATGAAAGAGATACTGGAGCGCAGGCCCTCTTTGTCCCGGGATTTCAGCGAGATCATCCGGGAACATCATGAAAATGAGGCGGGTTTTGAAACGCTGTTTGGAAAAGAGGGCGCCGAAAAAGAAATCGTGGATCAAATCCGTTCCTTTTATGGTCTGTAAACAAAATCTTCGGCGCGGCGCGAGGCGAAAGCGCTTTTTTTTAACCATTTTACTTAAGGAGGCTGTTCATGGACGCAAGGGATGAAAAATTGAAATTTAATCTGACAAACGCTGAGGCCGCGGAAAGAAGGAGAGTCACCCGGATACAGATTTTACAGGGAGACGCCGCATGCTTTATGAGCAAAGACCCCACGCTGCTTTCAGGGGAATTGGCTTATGAGCGGGACACCGGAAAAATCAAGATAGGAAACGGCATTGATCCCTGGAATAAATTGCCGTACAAGGTGGATCAGCCCCTTGACGAGGACATGGCCAACACCATCCGGGAGGCCAAGGATTTCCTGAGCGCCAAAGGCGAGCCCGGCAGCTACGCGGCCCTGGGCCCGGACGGGAAGGTCCTCCGGGATCAGCTGCCCGCCGATTTAAGGGCCACCACGGTTGTCAGAACCATCGGCGACATGGAGAAAATCCCCTCTGAGGACAAACACGAAGGTCAGTTTGTGTTTGTCCTGGACGCCAGCGAGGACAAGACGGTGGGCGCCGGGGGCGCCACGTATATCCAGACCCCGGAGGAAAAGTGGGAGAAAGTCAGCGAAGCCGAAAGCATGGACGTGGATTCATCCGACTTCCTGCTGAAATCCAAAGACACCCTGGATGATATTTTATCCGGGTCAAAAAATGTCCACTTCACAAAAGAAGACAAGAAAAAGCTTGATTCTGTACAGGACGGCGCCACAGACGACTTGAGCGCGCAAGAAATTGCGACCATGTACGAAAGCATTCAGGACGTCAACCGCCTGACGGATGATCTGAAAAAAAAGATTGAATCCATAGATCCAAACGCCACCTTTGACACGCCTGAAAAAATCCGCGAGAAACTCGAAAAACTCAAAAGCTCCCAGCGTCTTGACGCCGATTCCATACAGCCCGGGTCCGAAAACCGGTTCTTCACGGACAAAGAGCGCGGGGAAATAGACCGCTTACAGACCAAACTTGAAACCATTGAATCCGGCGCCACCCAGGACACCCCCGAGCAGCTACGCGACAAGCTCCAGTCCCTGACCCTGGACAAGGTGTTAAGCGCGGATTATGTCAAAGACGGCTCCACCCACAAGTTTTTGACCCCGGCCCATCTGGAAAGCATCAAACTCATCGGGACCATCAGCAAGGAGATTGACGCCCTTAAAAATCAGGTGGGAGAGGCCAGCCACACCCATCCGGAAATGGACTGCGTCACACAGGAGCAGCTCAAGGAACTGGGCGATCGGATCAACAATTTCAAAACGGAAATGACCAACGCCTGCAACCAGAAGCTGAGCGCCGTTCAGGTGGATGTGGGGAACAATAAACTCACCCTGCAAAACCTCGGCGATGTGATTTCCCGCCTTCAAGGCCAGCTAGGCAATATCAACGAGTCATGGGTCCGGGGGGTGTTAGAGCCCAGGGTAAAAGAGTTGTCCGGGAATCTGGATAGTTTTAAAACCGAGATCAACAAAGTCGTCAATCAGAAGGTGACCAAGCTTGAAAGCGATCTGGGAGACAACGCCCAGAAGGTCAGCAAACTTGAAAGCGACCTGGGCGGCAATACCCAGAAGGTGGCCAAGCTTGAAAGCGATTTGAGCAACAATGCGGTGGACCTGAGCAATCTCGCCGACGCCATCGCCCGCATGCAGGGTCAGCTGGGCAATATCAGCGAATCGTGGGTCCGGGATATATCCGAGTCAAAGATTCAGGAAGTGGTGGGGGGCTTGGAGAACTTCAAAAATCAGATTAACACGGCTCTCAATCAGCGGCTGGGAAAAGTTGAGGTTGATCTGGCCAACAATACGGTCACCCTGGATAATCTCGGCGACCTCATCGCCAATATCCAGAATCAGCTTGGCAATATCAACGAATCATGGGTCCGGAATATATCCGAAACCAAGATTCAGGAAATGCTGGGCGATTTAAACACGTTCAAAACCGACATCAACAAAACCGTCAATGAGAATCTGTACAAGCTCGAAAGCGACATGGGCGATCTGGCCCTGAACCTGAGAAATGAGTTTATCACCAATATGAACGAAAAACTCAATTCCCAGGTGGGAAACCTGGAGACCGCTCTGCAAAGCCAGGTCGACGGGTTCCGCGCGCTTTTAACCCCGGAGCAGATTAAAGTTTTGTATGAGTCCAATCCCGACACCAATGTGTTCACCGATACGGAGAAAATAAAATTGGCCGGGATTATGCCCAACGCGGATGTCACGAATCATGAAAGCGTGAGAGAAGCGGGCGGCGTGATGGAAGGCGATATCCTGTTCGGAGGCGACTGCGCGGCCATGTTTTAGATTGAATGAGGCGCGCCGGAGCCCCGGCGCGCCCAAACCGTTTCCGGAGGCGTATAAGAAATGAGCGAAAACATAAAAAAAGACCTGGACCTATTCAAAAAACTCATGGAGGCGCGCAAAGAAAACCTTCATGAAACCCTGCGTAAAGACTCGCCCGACCGCGAAAGCGTGGCGCTTTTGCAGCGGCTGTTAAACGATCTCGGGCACGACGCCGGAAACGACGGAATATACACAGACCGGACCCGGGACGCCGTCAACGCGTTTGTTCAAAATATCACCGCCCAGGGCTCTCACCTGCCCGGCGCCGTGGCCCGGGCCATTGTGGACGCCGTTGAAACACGTTTGAAGCCATTGGGAAAAAACCAGACCGGCAAGGGGCTGACCATCAAGGAATTCGAGAAGAATGAAAAGCCCAGGGTGACGGTTTCTCTGGATGATGTCAGCGCGACCTTTGCCAGATTCAAGAAGGGGATGTACACCGCCGGAAAACAAAAACCGTCGTCCGTCATTCAGGAGAAAAAAGAGGAATTTAAATCCCGGGGTTTTGATGATTCGGAGATAAACGTCATCATGGCGGTGTCGGAAAACGAGGGAAACCTGGACGCCATCAACACATGGGACAACTCTTTTTTGTCGTTCGGCATGTTTCAATGGACGGCCGGGGCGGGCAAACAGCCCGGGGAGCTGGCGGCCCTGCTTAAACGGATTAAAGACAGCGACGAATCCCTGTTTGAAAAACACTACGGCCGGCGCGGACTGGACATCACTCCGAAAACCAGTCGGATTTCAGGCTTTTTAACGCTTGACGGAAAAGAGATGGCAAGCCCTGTGGATAAAAGCCGGCTGAGAAGTCACGAATGGGCCTTTTATTTCTGGCTTTCAGGACAGGATTTTTCAATCCAGCTGGCCCAGGTGGAGCACGCGATTTCCAGGATAAACTCATTTTACCGCAAAGACTCGTATAAAGTGAAAGAGCGCCTCATTTCCGAGCTGATCACTTCGGAATACGGGGTGGCGCTCATACTCGACAACCATATCAACCGGCCCGGCTATATACAGCCGTGCCTGGAGGAGGCCATGGACGCGGCGGCCCTGCCCGATCCTGACCCGTCTTCATGGAAAACCGAAGACGAGCTTAAACTGCTGGACGCCTACCTGAATATCCGGGAGACATACGGCCTTCATCCCATGACCCACGCTGAAAAAAGAGCCAAGACGGTTCAAAAATATCGGGACAGCGGCGTATTGTCCGACGCAAGGGGAAGCTTTGGGAGAGGCATGGGCGGGGACGGGGAAAAAAATGATTTTTTATCCACGTAATGGGACCTGAAAAAAACGTAAACATATCGGATTATATGAAACAGGCGGCGCGTGAGTCCCGGATACTGATTTCATATGTGGCGCGCCACAGCTCCGCCGCGCTGGATTCCGAAGCCGCGAAAACCCTGATCAGGTCCCAATACAAAATGGAGCGAAACGACTGGAGCCCCGAAGATGAGCTTCGTTTCTGGAACGCCTACGACAAAGTGGCCTCTTCCATCAAACCGGTCAGCATCGAAAGCCTGAAGGCCGCCCTGCCTGATCCCCTGAGCGATGAGGACGACGGAAAGAAAAAAAAATCCACAGAGGCGGCGTCTTCCGTTTCCAAGTACCGGCGCCTCACCGCTGTTTCCCTTGTCCTTCTTCTGCTGGCCCAGATTTACTGGATCAACGGATCGGATCTGACGGCAAAAATCGACAAACTGTTCACCCGGATCGACGCGGTGAGCCTCAATATCGACAAAAG
Organism: Candidatus Desulfarcum epimagneticum; assembly: GCA_900659855.1. Taxonomy (NCBI): domain Bacteria; kingdom Pseudomonadati; phylum Thermodesulfobacteriota; class Desulfobacteria; order Desulfobacterales; family Desulfobacteraceae; genus Candidatus Desulfarcum; species Candidatus Desulfarcum epimagneticum. Next base: position 304,812 of record CAACVI010000001.1, on the reverse strand, counting down.
AAAACAGGACAAAAACCACGCCGATCTCGAACACGACATCGAGATCAACAAGCTGGTAAATGAGAAAAAGGCGCTGATCCAGGAATTCGGGGCCGCTTATCAGCTTTTGCAGGATTGGAACAGGTTCTGGCAAATACTGATTTTTCACAAGCAGTTTGAGGCGGAAATCACCCATTACGCGCGGAAAAAGTATGAGCACGATATGGAAAGAATCGCGAATGAAATTTCCGAAATCCTTGTGGCCCTGAAAACCGGGGACATGGCGCCGGATGTCAGCAAAGCGAAGCGGAACGCGCTGGAAAGACTTCGCTTCGAAGGAAAGAAACGAACGTTTGAGCAGGAATTCGACAAAGAGAGAAACAAACTTTTTTTAACGAGAATATCCGCGGAGTTCGTGATCCGAAGCCTTCAGATATACGGGCTTCCTTTGTTATACGGTTTGCTCGGCGCCATTATATACACGCTGCGAAGCCTTGCCGTGGAAATCAAAAATCTGACTTACACGCGCCATTCAGAAACCAAATACAGACTCAGAATCACCATGGGCCTTCTGGCCGGAATGGCCATCGGCTGGTTTTTAAAACCGGATGACCTCAGCGTGGCGGGAAGCCTGTCCCCCATGACGCTCGCCTTTCTGGCGGGCTACAATGTGGAGGCGCTGTTCGCCGTCATGGACAAATTCATCGAAATGATCTCCAAATTCGGCCCGGGCGCTCAAAAGAAACCGCCCCCCGCTGAAACAGAGAAAGAAGCGGGCGCATGATTTTTTTAAACCCATAAGGAGAAACCGACATGTTTGAAAATTTGCTGGAAATAGCCGCCACCGTCACCTCCGCCACGATTTCGGGAAACAACCCCTCGGCCGGTCTTGCGGTCCAGAAAATATCCGCCACCCTGTTTCAGAAGGAAAACGCCTCGCTGGAAGAAATCGAGCGGGCCATCAACATCGCCACGCCCCGTCAGCTTCAGGAAATCGGAAAGATTGAGTCCAAATTCAAAGGGATCAAAGAAACAACGGAATTTGTCGACTGCATGATTCTGCTCGCGACTTTTCTGGCCCGGGAGCTGAGGGAAAACTCAAAAATAGACACCTCGCTGTTCGTCAAACTCCAGAATTCCCCGTCTTTCCTGGAGGCTTTGGAAAAAGCGTCCAGCGGCGCCGCGGGCATACCGGCGGAAATCGATGATCTGGATTTGGAGGAGCACCTGGAGCTTGGAATCCTGGGGCTCAAATTCATCGCCAAAGTGTTAAAGGCCCTCCGGGGAGAATAAAAAAGCCGGGAAAAGACGAAAAAGGGAGACGAGATGAAAACCTTTTCAGAATACGCCCATGAAAAAATGATGGATTTGTTTCACAACCATTCCCACGAAGTGGGCAGTGTGCTGAAAAAAAGGGACCCGGAGCGGTACCGGGACCATGAGGCGACCGACTGCATTACGTACGCGCTCAGGGTGATTGGCCACGCGTTTAAAAAAACAGGGAATGAGGCGGCGGCGGCCCGGGCCTGGGGGCTGGGAAAACATGGAACCGAACTCGCCCGGTTTCTGGTGACCGATCACGGCTGGAAGGGAATTTATATCAACCCGGACTCGGCGCACCCCATCGACGCCGACCAGGAGCACAGCTACACCAGCCATATGGCGAAAAAAACCCGCCGGTACTATAAAATCCCCCTGGAGCACAGGGTTCACAATTACAATGTCACCCCGGACTCCCATCCGGCGTTTCAAAAGCTCAATAAAAACGCGGGCCCCTCCACGTTGAATGAGGCCGATATCGCCGGCCTGGAAAGGGTCAAATTCGGATTCGGCGTGTCCCGGGGAGGCCGTCACACCTGGCTGTTTTCAGAGGGCAAGGTCTATGAGACGCATTGGAACAAAATCGGCCCGGACCTGTACGAGGCATCCCCTCTGCGAAAATTTCCCTGGCTGAGCGGCGCCATTGTCACGCCTTCGGAGCAGTCTCAGTGTCTTGCGGAAACGTCCAGACTTTTTGGGGCCGGGGAGGAAGCGGCCATCGTTTAATTTTATTTTCGTTCAGGCGCTATACAAAAAAAATAAAAAAAAGAGAGGGAAACATGACTGAAACCGCGGCTCTGGAAAACAAAAAAGAGAAACCAGGGAAACCGGAATTAAAAATGGAGTTTTTGCATGGCGAACTGGATAAATCCATCACTAAATATATGGGCAGGCAAAAACGAAACGGCAAAATGGGCGTCATTGTCAAATGCCTGGCTTTGGGACTGTCCGCCATTGTGACGATCCTTTTGGGGCTTAATTTCGGCGGCCCCCCTGACATCGTGGGCAGCATCGCATTGATTATCTCAGCGTGCACAGGAGTGGTCAGCGGAATTTCGGCTTTTTTTGATTTTAATGAATTGTCGTTGAAGTATAAGGACACCGCCGACAAACTCGAATTGCTGAAAATTGAGCTTTCATATCTTGATCTGGATGGCAAAGCCCCAGACTCGGGAAAAACCGATTTCATCAAAGAAAAATATATAGACATACTGAAAGAAACCCATAGTTTTTTTCAAAGTGTGAGGGCGGATGACTCCGATAATACGGGAAAAGACACAGCGTGACATGGAAATAAAACCCGAAAACCATAACGGAGAATAAAAGATGCGCCTTTTTTCCCACACCCGTTTTCCGAAAGAATGTCCGCGCAGCGCCGCCATTCGCGCCCTGGCCGACCAATGGCCGGATGAAAAGTCCCGAAAACTGATCCGGGAGCGCGCGATCCACGACAAAGAGGAAGGCCCGCGCATCGTGGCGATTCGCGCCCTGGCCGAGAAATGGCCCGATGACGACACGCGAAAACTGATTGAGGAGCGCGCGGTCAAAGACCCGGGCAAAGGCCCGCGCAGCGCCGCCATCCGAGCCCTGGCCGAAAACTGGCCGGATCAAAACGCCCGGAAACTCATTGAGGAGCGCGCGGTCCATGAAAGCCCGGCCGATGATCCGAAAAACGGCGGGGATGGGTCGTAAACAGGCGCCGCGTCCGGCTTAAAAGCTTTACGGAAGCGGTTTTTTCTGCTACGTCTTTTGACATGAAAAGAGTCAAAATCAAAGCGTTGCTGGGCTCCCGAACGCCGCTTGAAAATGTTTGCGTCAAAGGATGGGTCAAAACCAGGCGGGACGCGTCGGGTTTTTCGTTCATCGAGATCAACGACGGGTCGTGCCTGAAAAACATCCAGGCGGTGGCGGACCCATCCTCGGACGGATGGGAAGATGTCCGCTCCCTGACCACGGGGTCGGCCGCCGCCGTGTCCGGGGATCTCATCGAGTCCAAAGGAAAGGGCCAGAAATGGGAACTCGCCGCGAAAAAAGTGGCGGCCCTTCACATCGCGCCGTCTTCCTTTCCTTTGCAAAAAAAAAGACACACCGACGCGTTTTTAAGGGGCGTCGCCCATTTGCGGCCCCGGACCAACAAATACGGCGCCGCTTTCCGAATCCGCTCCGATTTGTCCCACGCCATCCACACTTTTTTCAAAGACCGGGGATTTGTCCAGCTTCACGCCCCCATCATCACCGGCTCCGACTGCGAGGGGGCCGGCGCCCTGTTCCGGGTCGCCGCCCCGGGCGCGGACGGTTCCGGGAACGATGGGGATGATTTTTTCGGCGCCCGCGCCCATCTGTCGGTGTCCGGGCAACTTTCCGCCGAGATGTTCGCCCTGGCCCTGGGGGATGTGTACGTTTTCGGCCCGACCTTCCGGGCCGAAAACTCCCACACCCGGCGCCACGCCGCCGAGTTCTGGATGGTGGAGCCGGAAATGGCCTTCTGCGATCTGGAAGGAAACATGGACCTGGGCGAGGAGCTGATCCAGTTCCTGGCCGCCGCGGCCATGGATGAATGCATGGACGATCTGGCGCTTTTCGACCGGTTTGTGGCGCCCAATCTGATTAAAACCCTTGAAAAAATCGCCCGGTCGGATTTCGCGCGGGTCTCCTACACCGAGGCCGTGGACCGGCTTGAGCGCTCGGGGAAAAAATTTGAGCGCCCGGTTTCATGGGGGGCGGACCTTCAGTCCGAGCACGAGCGCTGTCTCACCGAGGATATCTTTCAAAAGCCCGTGATCCTTTTTGACTATCCCGAGGCCATCAAGCCTTTTTACATGCGTTTAAACGATGACGGGAAAACCGTGGCCGCCATGGACATCCTGGTTCCGGGCATCGGGGAGATCATCGGGGGCAGCCAGAGAGAGGAGCGGCTGGACGCGCTCAAAGACCGGATGGCGGCCAAAAACGTCCCGGCCGGGCCGTACCAGTGGTACCTGGACTCCCGGCTTTACGGCTCTGTGACGCACAGCGGCTTCGGGATGGGGTTTGAGCGGCTGATGATGATGGTCACCGGCATATCCAATATTCGGGATGTGCTGCCTTTCCCCAGGACGCCCGGCTCCATCGACTTTTGATGGCGTCGTAAAAAATCCGATCTACTGCGTTGCGGCGCTTATTTTTACTTGAGGCATACTTACATGTATTGCCTCAAGTAAAAATAAGCGCCACGCCTTGTATATCGATTTTTTAACTTAGCCATCCCAAACTTTTTTACGAGTTTATCAACTTTTTTCGCGTCTGATTTTCATGGCCTCGCCATACACCTCGCTTCGGGGCAGGCCGAACCGGGCCGCGATTTTTCTGGATATCTGCGAAGGCGTCATGTCCCCCTTTTCAAACGCCTCGCCAAGCGCGTCCCGGACGGCCGCCATCAAAGCCTCCGGGTCCTTTTCGTCCTCATTTTCGGGCGGGCTGCCCGACACCGCCAGCGCGCACTCCCCCTTGACCGAGGGGCGCCCGGCCAGCTCG